>JANLWR010000445.1:0-28008 GCA_031364625.1 Deinococcales bacterium
GTTGAAAGCAACGCCATCAGCCTGCACCGTGAATCTGTGCGCCTTGACCTGATCGCCCAGGAAGTTTGCAGCCAACTCGAGCCTCGTTTTGAGCATAAAAACCTGAAATTGCAACTCGAGGTATGTGCCGTCAGCGTGCTGGCGGACAATGACCGAATGATTCAAGTTTGTCATAACTTGCTTTCCAACGCGTTTCGTCACACGCAGGAGGGCAGTGTGACCGTGCGGGTTTGGCAAGATCAAGCACAGGGATTCCTGAAGGTCACGGACACCGGCGAAGGCATCGCGGCGCACGACCTGCCGCACATTTTCGAGCGTTTCTACCGCGCCGACAAAAGTCGCTCGAGAAACGACGATGACAGCGTTGGGGCGGGTGTTGGTTTGACTGTTAGCCAGCATTTGGTCGAGGCGATGGGCGGCAAACTGAGTGTCGAAAGTCAAGTGGGTGTTGGCAGTTCGTTTCAAGTCACATTCAATAAGGATATTGTTTTTTAAGATATCTCGAGTATCCCATCACCAAGCCCGAAATAAAAGTCAGCACGGCAACCAAGCCTATTGCCCAAGAAAAACCGAGCCAATCGGCAATGATTCCTGCCAGCAACGCACCGAGGGCGTATCCAATGTCACGCCAGAAACGGTACACGCCCAAGGCTCGCGCTCGCCAAAAGGGTTCGCTCGAGTCACTGACCACCGCAATCAGCGTTGGGTAGACCATTGCCGTACCCGCACCGAGCAGGACGGTGGCAATCAACCAGCCCTCGAGATTCTCCGTTGCAATCGTCAATCCAAGACCGAAGGCTTGCACCAGCATTCCCCAAGCGATCAAGCTCGAGCGATTCATACGGTCTGACAGTGGTCCGGTGAGCACTTGCAAAACACTCCAGACCAGCGGGTAAACAAATTTGAGTACCCCAATTCCCTCAAGCGACAAGCCTTTTGAGGCAAAATACAACGGGAAAATCCCCCAGGACAAACCATCGTTGAGGTTGTTGACCAGACCAGCCTGACAAGCGGCGAACAGGCGCGGGTCGCGCCATGAGGTTTGCTTAAAGATTGTCCAGAAGTTGACAGCTTTTGCTGTGACCGCCCGATGCTCGAGTTGCACGTGGGCGCGGGTGTCTCGGAGCACAAAGATCGATAAAAACAAACCAAGAATTGCATAAACTACACCGGGCAGGAATGGGACCGGGCGTAAGCCGTAATGACTTGCCAGAAATCCGGTCAGCAGCGCGGTCATGCCAACCGCGAAGTACCCCGCGAATTCGTTCAGTCCAACCGCCAGACCGCGACCTTTTGGACCGACCAAATCGATTTTCATGATGACCGCCGCCGACCATGCCAGACCCTGATTGATACCGAGCAGCACGTTGGCAAAGACAATCCAGCCCCAACTGGGCGCGAACATCAGCAAAAACGGCACTGGCAGACCAAACAACCAGCCGAGTACCAACAATGGCTTGCGCCCAAAACGGTCTGCCAGCACGCCGCTGACCAGGTTCACCAAGGCTTTGGTCAAACCGAAACTGATGATAAAACTGGTCACAACGACGTTCGAGGTCAAGCCGAATTCTTTGGTGGCAACCAGTGGCAGCACGGTACGCTCGAGTCCGACCATGCCGCCGACCATCGCGTTAATCAGCATCAAGAGGGCAAACTGGGCGGCGTTCTCACGCAAGCCAAGACGAACGGTTTGAATGGTCATCAGCCTTGAAGGTTGAGGGCGCGAATCTGCTCGAAGCCTTCGGGACGGGGCGGGATATTTTTGAGCATCGCCCTCACAAATTCGGTTTCGTTTTCCATGCCAAATGCAGGGTTAAAGCGGCGTTCAAAACCGATGGTGCTGCTGGGTTTACCAGACAATCCCCGTCCACAAACCGAGCCACTGAATGCGCCAGGCAGCACCTCGAGATAATCGGGCAGGGTTTTCAGACGCTTTACGCTAGCAAACAAGTCTCGAGCGCCATCTTCGGCGGTGCTGGCAAGTTCGGTGCGTCCAAGGTCGCCGACCATCAAGGTATGTCCCGTCAGGATCATCCACGGTTGGCTGGCTCGAGTGCGGTCTGTCACCAGAACACAAAGGTGTTCTGGGGTATGACCTGGGGTGTGCCACAAGGTCAGAACGACGTTGCCCAACTCGAGGGTATCGCCGTCCGCGACAGCATGAAACGCGAATTTTGCCTGAACGCTTTCGTGCAACACATATTGTGCGCCGGTTGCTGCGGCAAGTTCCCGAGCGCTCGAACGGTGGTCGGCGTGAACGTGCGTGTCAATCACGTATAAAATCTTCAAGCCGAGGCGGGCGGCATCCTCGAGATACCCGTTTATGGAACCCATCGGGTCAACCACCGCGCCACTCGATTTGCCGCCGCAACCGAGCAAATACGATGCGCCCACGGCGGGGACAGTGTGTAAATATTGGCGTAAGATCATGCGCTCACCCCTTGTTGGACGGGATAACCCGCCGTCTGCCAGTCTGGTAATCCCAACTCGAGGCGCTGTGCCTTGAAGCCCTTGGCTCGCAACAGGGCGACGGCTTCGTCGGCAAAAACACAGTACGGTCCTCGACAGTACGCGATGATCTCGAGCTTCTTGCTGAGTTTTGGCAGCAGCGCCTCGAGTTCTGCGAGTGGCGCAGGAATTGCCCCTGGAACGTGTGCCGCCTCGAATTCTGAATGTGGTCGCACATCGAGCAGCACCGCTTTTCCCCGCTCGAGTTTGATGCGTAATTCCTCCAAGGTCACAGCTTGGTCTTGACGTTCGAGATTGCTGCTGACAAGGCGTTCAACTTCGCCAAGGCGTTGCTGGGCAAGGTCGCGCAGCGATTGCCAGAGTGGGAACGCGCCCTGGATCAAACGGTAATAAATGAATACTCCCTCGCGGCGCGACTCGAGCAACCCAGCCGTGTGCAGGACTTGAAGGTGTTGGCTGGCGTTGGCGGTTGAGAGGTCGGTTTCTCGAGCCAAGTTTTCGACGCTGCGTTCGCCTTGGGCGAGCAGTTCCAGCAACTCGAGGCGGTGGTTGTTGGACAGGGCTTTGCCCAAACGGGCAAATTGAGAGTAGAGCTGATTTTTGAAGGTACGTTTCTGGGCATGATTCATATTCAAGTAATCTATTGAATAATTGAAAGCTTGTCAAGCACGACGAGACCTTAGAAACTCGAGCTTGCCTGTTTTAAAGTCCGAAAACGTACTCCATTCAACGACAACGCATTGAGCGTCACAATCAGGGTTGATGCGCTCATCAGTAGCGCCGCCCATTCGGGACGCAGTAAGATTCCCAAAGTCGGATACAACACCCCCGCCGCCAGCGGAATTGCCAGCAGGTTGTAAACCGCTGCCCAGAATAAATTCTGGACAATCTTGCCGCGCACCGCTCGAGCCAGTTTGATGGCAACCGCCACCGCCGCAGGATCACTTTTCATCAAGACCACATCGGCGGTTTCGACTGCCACATCCGTCCCCGCTCCAATCGCAATGCCCACGCTGGCTTCTGCCAGGGCTGGGGCATCGTTCACACCGTCACCGACCATTGCCACCTTGCGTCCCTCGAGTTGCAAAGCCCTGACTTTGGCGGCTTTGTCTTCGGGCAGGACTTCGGCAATCACCGTGTCCATCCCGAGTTGTTTGGCGACAGCCCCCGCCGTCGTGGCATTGTCGCCGGTCAGCATCACGGTTTTTACACCAAGCTCCTGTAAGGCTTTGACCGCGTTCAGTGCCGATGGACGGATCACATCCGCCACGGCAATCACCCCCAGCAACACGCCATCTCGAGCCACGAACATGGCGGTTTTGGCTTCACTGGAAAGTTTTGCCGTTTGAGTCTCGAGTGGACTGATGTCAATTTTTTCTCGAGCCATCAATTTGGCATTGCCGATCAAAACTTGCTTTGCTTGCACGGTTGCGACGACGCCGAGTCCTGGAATCGAATCGAATTTTTCGGGCGTCAAAACCTTCAAACCTCGTTTAACCGCTTCGCGCACAATTGCCTCGGCGAGTGGATGTTGCGAGGGCTGGTCGGCACTGGCGGCAGCCAGCAGCAAATCATGTTCTGGAGTCCCCGCACCAACCTCGAGGTTGGTGACGCTCGGTTTGCCTTCGGTCAGTGTGCCAGTCTTGTCAAAAATGACGGTATCCACACCTGCGGTCATCTCGAGCGCGGTGGCGTTCTTAAAAAGCACGCCCTCTCGAGCGGATTTTCCGACCCCCACGGTAATGGCGGTTGGTGTGGCGAGCGCCAGCGCATCGGGGCAGGCAATCACGATGGCACTGACGGCGGCGGTCAGGGCAAAAATGACGCCGTTGGTGCTGAACAGCATCCACGCCCCAAAAGTCAGCACACCCGCAGCAATGGCGACAAACACCAGATACTTGCCTGCGGTGTCCGCCAGTTGCTGGGCTGGGGCTTTGCTCGCCTGGGCGTTCTGTACCATCTGCACGATTCTCGAGAGGGCAGTATCAGCACCGATGGCGGTTGTCTTGAAATGGAATGCCCCCGTTTGGTTGACCGTACCGCCCGTGACTTTCGCGCCCGTGGTTTTTTCGACCGGAATTGGCTCTCCAGAAATCATGCTCTCATCGACGTAACTCGAGCCACCGACCACTTCACCGTCCACCGGCACTCGGTCGCCTGGTTTAACGACAATCTCATCACCGACAACCACCTGCTCGAGCGGCAGTTCAAGTTCTTGACCTGATCGCAGCACTCGAGCCGTGGCGGGAGCCAGTTTTAAGAGCGCTTCAACGGCGCGACCCGTAGCAAACCTCGAGCGCATCTCGAGCCAGTGTCCAAGCAAGGAGAGCGTGGTGAGCATGGCGGCAGCCTCGAAAAAGACATCCTCGGAGCGCAAGACCAGCGTGGCAAAGACCGAAAAAATATACGAGACGAGAATGCCCAGCGCAATCAAGGTCATCATGGTTGCATCACCGAGCCGCAACGAGCGCCAGGCGCTCGAGATGAACGGATAACCGCCCCAGAACACGACAGGGGTACTTAAAACCAGTCCCCAAAGTCCCATCGAGATACCAAAGGGCGGCATTGATGGCAAACCGAGCGCTGCACCAATCGGTGAGAAAATGACGATGGGCAGTGTCAGAATCAGCGAGATCAGAAAACGCCGAAACATATCGTCTGGCGAACCGTGCCCGGCGTGCTCATTCTGATCCATTTTCGAGTGATCCATCCCAGCCATGCTCGAGTGATCCAGGTTGTTGATTGGTACGGTTTTAGAGGCTTGAATTTTTTCTGGATTGACTGCCGAACTCGAGGGATGACTCATGCTCGAGTGATCCATTGTTGCTGCTGTGGGTTGCGCATAAACGTGCTGGCTGTGATCGTGCGCCGCCACGCTCGGATGACCAGGCTGGACTTGCGAATTTTGGCAATCCTGACAGTCACACAAATAACCATCCGCTTTGATTCGCGCCTCGAGCTTCTGCGGCGTTGTGATTGACGTGTCGTAACTGAGGTGCGCCACGGCTCGAGTGCGGTCAAGGTGAACATTGCTGACGCCCTCGAGTTTTGCAAGGTATGTCTCGAGACTGGCAAGGTCACTGGCATTGTGGCAGTTCTTGAGCGCCACCTCGAGTACAGCGTTGTTTGAAACTGAACCGACCGATTGATGCGAATGCTCAAACATAAACCCACTCTTTCAGAATTGGCTTTGGTTTAACTGAAGATTTGCTGAACCTGCTACTCTAAACCCGTCGCCAGTTTGCCCAGCAGTTCTTGTCCGTGCTCAAACCCAGGACGCAAAAAAACCATACCGAACGTCTTCCAATCCTGTACCGCCGCCACCTCAGTGTTGTCCTGCTCGAGCTTGAGATGAGGGTACGCGCCGTATTCGACGTAACAACCAAACTCGAGCGCGATGGTTTCGAGCGTTTGGAGATTTGCCTCATTCCAAGTAATTGTGTACGGCAGCGCAAAGCAGGGCTTGCCGCACGAACCACCCAAACCAATCAACTCTAAACCACCCACCGTTGGATATTCGGCTCGAATTTTGATGCGCTCGAGAAACGCCGCACGGTCACGCAGCAAGCTTTTGTCAGCAATTTTTTGCGACATCACCCACGCGCCAACAGGAACTTTTGCCATTTTGACCTCTTCTCTCAGCCGATTTTTGCGACTTGATTCAGAATCGTTTTGACATTGCCAAGGCAACATCCACCTTGTGGGTTTCTGACTTCACAACCGCAACGATTGGCACGGGTATGAGCACGAATGCTTTCTTCAAGTTGAGGATTTTGCTCGAGATCAGCTCGGGTATGACCAAAGCAATAGCAGACCAGGGCGTTTTGAACTGGAAGTTTTTGGTAAACACTAACGCTTAGATCGGCAGTCCGAAATTGAGAATCGTCACTGAAATAAACCACTTCGCAGTCTGAGGCGTCGCAGAAATGGTACGTGAGCGTTGGATCGAGGCGTTCAAGCGCCTTGGGTTGCAGCAATGCTTTTAATGTGATCAGTTTGACCGGTATTCCAGGATTGTGGCTCTCGGGACACAAAGGTTTCACCATCAGGCTCGAGCCAATGAAGTTTGAATTTTTGGAGTGACATTGCTCTCCATCGGAGCGCGAAAGCCCCGAAGCCGCAGCGCGTTGGTCAGCACAAAAACGCTCGAGAAACCCATTGCCGCACCCGCCAAAACCGGACTGAGCAACCAGCCAAAAATCGGGTACAGCGCTCCCGCCGCCACCGGAATCAGCACAATGTTGTAGGCAAAAGCCCAGAATAAATTCAGTTTGATGTTTGAAATGGTGGCTCGAGAGAGTGCCAGCGCATTTGGCACGCCGCGCAGGTCGCCAGATATTAAAATCACATCGGCGGTTTCGATGGCGACATCGGTGCCCGTTCCGATTGCCAGACCCACATCGGCTTGTGCCAGCGCGGGGGCATCGTTGATGCCGTCACCAACGAAAGCCACTTTTCTGCCAGCCGCCTGAAGTTGCTTGATGGCTTGCGCTTTGCCGTTAGGCAGCACCTCGGCAAGAACCTCATCAATGCCGAGCGGTGCGGCGATGGCTCGAGCGGTGCGTTGATTGTCACCCGTAATCATGACCACTTGAATACCCATTTGCTGCAATGCCTCGAGCGCCGCTTTCGAGCCGTCCTTGATCGGGTCTGCCACCGCCAGAATCGCGCTCAGTTTACCGTTTACCGCAGCATAAAGCGGCGATTTCCCCTGATCGCCCAGACTTGCCGCCTCGCTCGAGAAGCGTTCAAGGTTTAAACCCAATTGGGTCATAAAGCGGTCTGCCCCGATTTGCACCAGCTTGTTTGAGACCCGAGCCGAAACGCCGAATCCAGGGTTTGCTTGAAAGTCCAAAACCTCCTCGAGTGCCAAACCTTTTTCTTGGGCGGCATTGACTATCGCTTGCGCCATTGGGTGCTCGCTGCGTTTTTCGACGCTGGCGAGAAGTTGCAGCAATTGGTTGTCTGTTAAGTCGCTCGAGTTGATAAAATCCGTCAGTTCGGGTTTGCCACGGGTGAGCGTGCCCGTTTTGTCAAGCGCAATGGTTTGAACGCCCTGCAATGCCTCGAGCGCCTCACCTTTGCGAAAGAGTACACCCATTTCGGCGGCTTTGCCCGTACCGACCATGATGCTGGTGGGCGTTGCCAAACCCATCGCGCAAGGGCAAGCGATAATCAAGACCGCAACGGTGTTGACCACCGCAAAACTCAGGGCGCTGTTGCCACCAAAAATCATCCACAGCACAAAGGTTAAACCAGCGATGCCCAAAACGATTGGGGTGAAGACCGCCACCACCCGGTCTGCCAGCCCTTGAATCGGGGATTTGCTGCCCTGCGCGGTTTCGACCAGTTTGATGATCTGCGCCAAAACCGTGTCCGCACCGACCGCCGTTGCCTTAAAGGTGAGTGCGCCAGTGCCGTTCAGGGTGCTGCCGACCACGCTCGAGCCAGATGTTTTACCGACGGGAATCGATTCGCCCGTAATCATGCTTTCATCAACAAAACTCGAGCCTGAAATCACGATCCCGTCCACAGGAATTTTCTCACCAGGACGCACGCTGACCAGATCGTTTGTCAGCACTTCATCTATTGGTAGCTCGAGTTCAGTGCCGTTTCGCACCACCCGCGCGGTTTTGGCTTGCAAACCAATCAGTTTTTTCATGGCTTGACTGGTGCGACCCTTGGCGATTGCCTCGAGGTACTTGCCCAGCAAGATCAGCGCAATGACCACGCCAGCCGCCTCGAAATAGACCGAGCGTCCATTTTCGGGAATGACACCAGGCACAAAAGTCTCGAGCAGCACCACCGCGCTGCTGTACCAGAAGGCGGCGCTCGTGCCGAGCATGACCAGACTGTTCATGTCGGGCGTATTTGATAACAAGGCTCTCCAGCCGTGGGTCAAGAAACGTCTGCCAGGACCAAAATAGACGGGTGCAGCCAAGAAAAGCATCAGCCAATCCCAAACCCGCATCGGGGCAAGACTTTGTAAAAACATCATGGCGGGCATCCAGAGCATCGGAATCATGGCGAGCAGCAAGAGCGGCACGCCAAACGATGTGGCAAAGATCAGATCGCGCCTTAAAACGGCAATCTCAGCCTCTCGAGCCTCCCGTTCAAGATCCGTTCGGTCTTTGCCAACTTGCGCCTCGAGCACGTCATAACCAGCGTCTCGGATCGCGGTTTTGAACTGGCTTTGACTGGCACTGCCTGGAATGTACCGCACGCTGGCGCGTTCGGTGGCAAGGTTGACGGAGGCGTTTAGCACCCCAGGAACTTTAGAAAGCGCTTTTTCAACCCTGTTGACGCAGGCGGCACAGGTCATGCCCGTGACAGCCAACTCGAGATTGGCGACCCGTGGCTCATAACCAATTTCTTTGACTTGCTCAAAGATTGCCGCCACAGCAAGCTGCTTGGGGTCATACGCGATGGTGGCGCGTTCGGTGGCAAGGTTGACGGTTGCACTTTCAACCCCCTCGAGTTTTTGCAAGCCGCGCTCAACCCGGGAAACACAAGCCGCGCAGGTCATGCCGCCGACGCCAATCTCGAGGGTTGATTTATCTTGAGCATTTTCTTGAGTCATAGCATATCCCCCCTGGGGGTTAAATCCAAGTACAGCCTACTCAGATTTGAATCAGGCGTCAAGTTATTGGCACTACAAGCCCATTTACTTTAGTGGGTGATTGAACGGTAAACTCGTTTAGAAAGAGTATTTTAAGCGTAAAAGCAGTAATTTTCGGCATCGAATCTCGAGGAATCCCGACTGTCTAAACTTGACGAAAAAACCATTTGGTTGTACCGTTTCGTCATACCCCTATAAGGGGATAAACAGGAGGCAAGACATGAGTATTCAACTAAACGTCAGCGGAATGACCTGTGGACACTGCGAAACCGCCGTTGCCAAAGCCTTAAAGGGGATTGAAGGCGTGCAAAGCGTTCAAGTTGACCTCAAAAATGGAACTGCCAACATCGAAGGCAACAACGTCAATCCAGAAAACTTGATCGCCGCAGTCATCGACGAAGGTTACGGCGCGAGCCTTGCCGCCTAAAATGGAGCACCACGAAGCACTGTGTATGCCGCTCGAGTCGCGCAAACGTGCCATTCGCCGCCTTGCCATCGCCAAAGGGCATTTGGAGAGCATCCAACGAATGCTCGAAGATCCACACGTTTACTGCGTGGATGTGCTACGACAAATCAAAGCCGTCCAGGGTGCATTGCAGGGCGCTGGCGAGGTGGTACTTCGAGGACACCTCGAGGCTCATGTTGCCACAGCAGCCTTGCGTGGTGATGCCACCGAGATGGTGGATGAGGTCATGGAAGCCATTCGGTTGCACTAACATTGGTGGGGACAAATTCACTGCGGTTTGTTGGCGCTCGAGGTTGGGTTTTATCATGAGAATACAGTCTTTTGTTTCTCGAGCACCTTCTGAGCGGTCAGTTTTGCCGCATCGGTTTCAACAATGTACGGAACTTCAAGGGTTGTGAAATGCACTCCACCACAATCAATCTTAAGTTTTTCTGAAAGGCGAAGTTTGCTCATGTCAATGCTGCCTTTGGTTTCGCACACAAAATACAGTTTTTCTTGCACGTCGTCGGTCATGACAATTGCCCAGTCTGGTAAGTATTTACCAAGTGGTGTGGTCACTTCAAACCAATCAGGCAGTTTAAGAATTAATTTCACATCTTGGCGAATGTCCATCCCTTGCACAAATTTGCGTTCAATCTCGGATTGCACGATCACACCGTCATAAATCGAATGCGCCACGCTTTCAATGTTATTCAGGTAACTCTCGAGTTCACGGCTTTCAAATTGCAGCATGTCGTAAGCTTCGCCTGAACGTTCGTATTTAATCCCTTCAACAATCAGTCCCTCGAGTGTGCGGGACAAGCTGGCAATAGTCAATTCAAGAAATTGTTGCGGGTTCTTTCGGGCATCGCTTAACCGCCCTGAATCCATTAAAACTTTTGTGAGGGTGCCACGGGTCAACTCGGTTTCGCGTTGTAACACACTCAGCAAATCGATCATGCTTGGGTTTTGGCTGGCATTGACCGCACTGGCGCGAGTCAGTTGCGTCTCGAGTTGCCCGTCCAAAGCAATAATCTTACCTTTTTCGACTTTGTAACGCGGTGCTTCTACGGCGGGCATGGCTTTTAAAGCGTTTGCCGCTCGAGTTGTTAATTCTGTGGTGTCAAACGCCACGCTGTAACGGGTTTTGTGTTTAATGCGATCCCAAAGCTCCCTAAATTCTGGGTTGAGTTCCCAACCTTTTTTTAAGACCAGTTTGCGACGGTCTCGGGTGTTTTTAACGCGGTCAACTGGGAAGGTTTCGCCCGTTTCTTCTTCGATTTGGTTTTGTAAGGCTTTGGCAAAATCTTTGTAACTTTCGTTGGCAATCACGGTTAAACGGTTGATGTTCGCGTCATGGCTGCGTTCACCGTTCTCTCGGACTGGAAGCCGTAAACCGCGCCCAATTTCTTGGCGTTTTTTCACCTCAGATTTGGTTTCGTTTAAAGTACAAATCTGAAAAACGTTCGGGTTGTCCCAACCTTCACGCAGCGCCGAATGACTGAAAATAAAACGCAACGGTTCTTCTAAGGACAGCAGGCGTTCTTTGTCCTGCATGATTTTCTCGTAGGCGCTGTCATCGGCTTGTGTGCCGCCGTTGGTGTCTTTGCTGTTGCCTTTGCCATCTTCGGCAAAGTACCCATCATGAACTGCCGGCATCTCGGGTAATCTCAGTGCTGCAAATGCGGGTTTGGCAGCCAACTCGAGGTACGCCGTTTCAAACCAGCGTTTTATTTTTGCGTCTTCCCCACGGTAATTTGCCACGCGGTCAATAAAAAATAGGGATAACACTTTAATCCGTTCCCCAACTGGCAGCCTCGCAAACTCGAGTTCTTTGCGTAAATGCTCGCTGACGGTTTCCCGAACTTGGACTTGCATCAGTTCATCTAAATTTACGCCTTGCGCTTGCCCTTTTTCCAAGGTCACACCGTTGGAAAACGAGACCGTTCCCGCTCCCGCATCAATCTCTTCGACGCTGTGGTTCGCGTACAAGTCACGCCCACCCGTCAAGGTTTGTAGGTCATCACCCGCGTTGACCGTGACCGCTTTGCGTTTAACAATGCCGTCAAAAATATCAATCTCGAGCTTTGCCGTGATCTTGGTTTTGGTGGCTTTGATGTCCAGCACTTTAATGAACGGCACGTTGAAATTGGCTTCCTCGAGAACACTCGTGACCTCAATTTGTTTGACCAGTTTTAATTCGTAAGCTTTAACAGGGTTTAACTGGTACAAGCAGTTGTACGGGTTTTTGTGCGTCGCACTGAACCGCAAAGTACACAACGGATTTAATGCCGCCAGCGCCCGTTTCGCGGGTTCTGCCTCGAAGTTTTGGGGTTCGTCCACAATCACAATCGGGCAACAGGCTTTGATAAATTCGATGGGCGCTAAACCAGAAAGCCCGTCGTGCTCCCGAAAAATAACGTTATTGGACGCCTTGTTAAACGCGTCAATGTTCATGATTAAAATCTGCAAATCGTTACTGTCCGCAAAGCCCCGCAATTTACTGACTTGCCTCGAGTCGTACACCCAAGAATTAACTGGCACGTTATCGAACAAACCCGCGAAATGATCCCGCATTAAACGCAAACTGCTGAGCACACCCTCCCGAATCGCCACGCTTGGCACGGCAATAATAAATTTTCTAAACCCGTACCGTCTGTGCAATTCAAAAATGCTTCGCAAGTACACATACGTTTTGCCCGTACCCGTTTCCATTTCAATCGAAAAATTAAGCGCAATACTTGCCGCCTCCAAAGCATCTTTTGCCGCCAGTTCAATACCCTCGAGTGAGTCCGATACTTTAAGCGCGTTTTGTTCTTGAACCGCTTTTATATTCTCGAGGATTTGCGTGTGGCTTAACACCAGTTCGTTTCGGACGCTGAGAACATTAAACAATTCCGAAAGCGCGAACTCCATAAAAACCGATTCATCCGCTCGAGGTTGTCCTTTAAAAACATCCACAATCGAATTGACGGCATCTAACTGGTATTGCTGGTGGCTATCAAATTTGATTTTAATAACCCTTCAACTCACTTTCTTGACGGCGCTCCTCGAGCAATTCGTCTACAGCACTGGTCTGTGTTTTGTATTTACCCCGAAGTCTTTTCAGCATCTCGAGGTATGTTTCTTCTGATGCAGTCGGAGTTTGTGCAATGTTCGTACTTTGCTCTTCTGGCTTTCGTTCCACATCACACCGTCCTGAACAGAATTTCATGGTCTCGCATCTCGAGCACCATATTCGTTTTAAGCGCGTCATCACCTTCAAACGCCACGTCGAGACACAACACTTGCGCGGGTTTAAGCGCAATCATGCCGCGCAGCGTTTCGCTGGTAATTGGACGCTCGAGACAAATCAGCAACGTGCCTTCTGACACGCTGTACACCCGTTTTTCGGCAACAATCAGCGTGGTAATGCCGCTCGAGAGTGGCAGTCCACTTTTTAAGAGCAGTTCAAACAGAATGTCTTCTTCGGTGCGTCCGTCTACAACGTTTTGTACCAATGCCAGCAGTTGCCCCTCCAAGTCTGGGTTTTCGTTGTCCCAGATTTTAAAGTTGCTGCCCTCCAGCGTGAACGCCCGAAATCCAAGGTCTGGTGGTGACTCGAGGTTGAGTGAGCCGTTCATGGAGTCGCGTATTTTTGCCGCCGCCCGTTTGACACGTTCCCTGGTCACGCTCGAGATGGTTGGGAATGATACGTTTGGTGTGGTTTCTGGTAGTTGAACGAGAATAAATTTTCTGTTGCCACCGTCAAGCATGTTCTGCTCGAGTACCGCATGACCAAGCGTTCCTGAACCCGCGAAGAAATCGAGAACGGTGTCATCTTCATCACAAGCTTGACTCATGAGCAACTTGATAAGCCCTGAAGGTTTTGGAAACGGAAAGATACCGCTTCCAATGAGTTTTTCAAGTTCTTTTGTTCCGTCAGATGTGGCGTATTGATTGATAATGGAGGACAAATTTTTGCTTTGATTTTCAATGTCGTTTAAAAATAACTTTTGTCTTGGTCTACCTTCAGGATTTTTAGGAAATAAAACTCTACCTTCAAGTATTTTTTGTTTCATTGTTTCAGGGCTAAAACGCCAGCCTTTTGGTGGACAGCCATAATTAATTTCTGTTTTCGGATCGAGCAAATCATAGTGAAGATTCGGGCGTGCGTCTTTACTTGCTATCCCAGTTAAATCTGCGCTTCTCCAGTCACCACGGAGGTCATTATCTGGATTGGAGAATTTTTCAAAATCCAAATCAGTCCCTTTTAAAACTTTACCAACCATTTTGGAATAGCACAAAATGTATTCGTGATCTGTTGATACTCCTGTCAATGCTCGAGTATCTTCACTAACTCGAGACTTCCAAATGAAATTTGCAATTAGGTTTTCTTCGCCAAAAATCTCATCCATTACAGCACGCAAATTCTGAACTTCTTTATCGTCAATGCTGATAAAAATAACACCATCGTCTTTTAACAACGATTTTGCAAGTTGCAAACGTGGGTACATCATGCTCAACCAACGGCTGTGAATGCGTCCAGCGTGATCGCCGTTGGTGGTTAACTTGCTGCCGTCGTCGCTGACCTGCCCAGAAAATAATTGGTACTGCCGTAAACCGTCCCTGAAATTGTCGGGGTACACAAAATCGTTGCCGGTGTTGTACGGCGGGTCTATGTAAATCATTTTGATCTTGTTGTGGTACGAGCGTTGCAACAGTTTTAAAACCTCTAAATTGTCGCCTTCGATAATGGCGTTGCCGGTACTGTCAAAATCTACGCTTTGGTCGCGTTTGGGTCTTAACGCGCCTGTGCTCGAGATTTGCACGGCGCGTACGGCTTCGGCTTTGCCCGCCCAACTTAAACCAAAACGCTCACGACTCGTCTCGAGGTCGTCTCCGAGAAGGGTTTTCAGGCGTTCCAAATCTATTTTTCCGTCGCTAAAAATTTCGGGCAGGTGCTCGCGTAAAACCTCGAGCCGTGCCAAAACGGGGTTTGGTGTCTCGAGGGACAGTTTTTCGGGTTGGTTGGGATTCATTGCGCTTAGTTTATCAGGGCAAGATTATTTTGGTTAATTTCACTGCCAAACGCGCTAAAAAACGGCTATCTTCCAAAACGAACGAATGGTTTTGACCTGGTTGACGCTCGAGGTTTTAACATTTAGACAATTGATTGGCTGGTCGCCGCCAAAACCCACCATAACGCAAACACGGAAATCCTTGGGAATCCCGTGTCTTACGCTTTTCTTGTGGTGGCCCGTGCTGGATTCGAACCAGCGACCCACTGATTAAAAGTCAGCTGCTCTACCGACTGAGCTAACAGGCCATTCGCTTCCCCTGCTTGGGCAGCGCTCGAGATTATATGTGCTCAAGCGTACCGTGTCAATCGTGGGTGTTTTGGGAGATAACCCTAAAAGTATGTTGACCCTTCAAAGTGGAGGGTACATTTGGGTTTACGATGACTCAAAACACCCCCTAACCCAGCATACGCATTCCCTGCCCTCACTGCCAATGATTTGGAATGTTCAATTCTTGCTGGGTCAACCGAATCTTTTGGAAGCGGAACGGTATTTAAAGATTTTGCGTGGGTTACACAGATCAGAAGTGCTCGAGCCGTTGAATAAAGCTTGGTCGCAGTTACGGCTTCGTTAGGAGTTGGGGTTGCCTGTGACGAACAATACGAGTGAGACGTTGTATAACGCGGTGTGGGCAAGATCAAGGAAGCGTGTGGTGAAAGTAGTGGATCGGGCGGTTGCGTGGTTATCGGAGGGTTTCTGGCGTTGGAATCATCATTTGGTGCGTGGGATGTCGCCGTGGGAATGGTTAACGGGTTGGGTGTCTGAGGATTGGTTGCAAGCGTTGGTTGTTCCGTTGGGTCGGATGGGAGGGTGGGTCAACATACTTTTAGCCCTATCTCGGTTTTGGTGTGGCTCGAGTCTTTGATTTTAGGGTTGTAAGGTGGGTGTTTTTGGTTCTGGTTTGGGTGTGCGCGGGTTGGGTGTTTGACTGGCGGTCAGGTTTGCGCTGCGGTTGCCACGCGTTTCAGAATCTTTTTGAATGGCGGTCAGTTGATTCTCGAGCTTGAGGCTTTTGCGGGCGTTTTGCAGCCAGGTTTTGGTGGTCGTTTGGCGTTTGTATGCCAGGGTTTTTTGCAAGGCTTGGGTTTTGACTTGGTTGTAAGTGGGTGTTTTGGGGTATTGAATGTTTTGTACAAAAAACACCAGGATTTTGCCATTTGTGGTGATGGCTTGGCTGATCAAACCGTTTTTGACTTTTGTTAGTTTTTGCTCAAAAATCGTTTTTTTGATGGCGGGGATCAGTTGGTTTGTTGTGCTTTGAATCAATTTGTTGTTGCGGTCTTTGGTGTATTTGCTGGCAATGGTTTCGACTGGGCGTCCACTGCGAATCAGTTCGTTGCGAAACGCGCTGGCGCTGGCGGGCTTGGTAAAGGTAAAGGTTTTAAAACTGGCAACGCCTGGGGTTTGAAAGCTCAAAATGTTGGTTTGATAGTACCGCGTCACTTCGGCGTCGGTGACGGTCAAATTTTGTAATTTGTAGCTTGTCACAGCTTCCAGCAAGTCTTGTCCTTGCCCAATAAACGGCTTATCGCTTTTTTTGGCAAACTCGAGGGCGGCGCATTGGTTGATCAGTTGCTCGAGAGTGCTGGTTTTTAATTTTTGAAGCTCAACTGCCAGGTTTGGGCTGGTGTTTTGCAGTGTGGCAAATCGGGGGTCGTTGTAAACGGTTTGGTTTAACGTCCAGAGGTTTATCTCAAGGTTGCCCATTTTGGCAACGCTGGGGTTGTATGTTTCCAGGCTCGAGTTTTCTGGGATGCGAAGCTTGGCGTCCATCATGAGTTTGCGAGACCAGTTTTCGAGGGCGGCTTTGGTTTTGATGGTTCTGGCATCGTTTTCGATTTGGTTTTTGATTTGCGCCAAAGGCGGGATTTTGCCATTGCTGGCGTAACGGTTTTTAAATAAATTGTAAAACAGGTTCAATTCTTCATTGCTGAGGTTGACTTGGTTTTTAATCTCTAACATTCGACGATCAAAGCGCAGTTGTTGACGCAGTGAACGTCGGTAGCTTTCGACGCTGTAACCTGCGGCTTCAATGTTTTGTTTAAACTGACTAAAATCCCAGTTGTTTTGTTTGATCTGGTCGTTTATTTCATGGTCAACTTCGCTGCTGCTGACTTCAATGTTGCTGGCATCAGATTGAATGGCTTGGATTTTGACCACCCTCGCCAGTGCCAGGTTGTCGCGGTCTGTTTTAAAAAATCCCTTGCTGGGCAGCGCGGCTGCTGGATTTTCGATTTGGGCGCGGTGATATTCGCTGGCAAACACGGGCAGGTCGTTGACGAACAAGACCACGGGGTCTGGTTGATTGGCGACTTGTGCCAGTGCCAAGCCGCCAATCAGAACAAAACCGAGTGCTTGGGTGAGACTAGCAGTTCGCATAACGATCATTTTATCGCTTCAGATGAGAGAAAAAACTGATTGATACAGAATAAACGGGAACACTTCGTTATGCCGCTTCTTCTTGGTCCCAAGACGCACCTGTCTTGCCCCTGAAGCAGCACCTAACGGGCTTGCGGCGCTTCGGGCGGCGCTTGATTCCAAGATGCACCTTCTTGCCGCTTAAAGCAGCACCTCTCTTGATCCCAAGACGCACCTGACGGGCGGGATCGCTAACGGGCTTGGGGCGCTCACGGGCGGAATCGCTGACGGGCATGGTCGCTGGGCAAACACGCTAAAACCGATGCGATTGACGCTGTTATGCTCGCAGAATTTGCCTCTCGGATGCGACCCAGTATCACGATCCCTGCCAGCCAGCATGTCCGTGCGCTCGAAGGAATCGTGACCAGACGCAGACAACTGCTCGAGATGCAGACGATGGAACGCAATCGTCTTGGTAGCACTCGAGATGAGAGTGCTCGAGTCAGTGCTGAAATGCTCGAGTTAATCCGGGCTGATTCGGAGCTTAAATGCGATTGTGCGGGATGGTAAGCCTTGGGTGGATGTGACTTTGCATCGACTGGTGGGGGCTTGACTTTTAACATGGCTGCTGGCGGGCGGAATCGCTCACGGGCAGGGTCGCTTTGTTTTATAACTTCGTTAACCCCGTCTATTTCGTGTTTTTGCCATCCCCGTTAGTCGGGGGAAGAGTCGATCAAGCATGACTGTTCCTCGCAATTTGATGTGACTCGAGGTTTTAAGGGAAAATTTTACCAATCCACTGCTTGGGATCGGTGGCTTCGCCCCTAACGCGCATTTCAAAGTGCAAGTGTGGACCGGTCACAAAACCTGTTGCGCCGACCAAACCGATGATTTCGCCTCGAGTGACTTTTTGCCCGGTGGCAACACTTATTTTGGATTGGTGAAAGTAAAGACTGACAATGCCTGCGCCGTGGTCAATAGCGGTCAGACCGCCACGTATGGCGTAAAAACCCGCAATGACGACCGTGCCGTCGTTGGCTGCTCGGATTGGGTCGCCAATTTTACCTGCATAATCTTCACCGTAATGGTATTTCACGTCTCCGCCGCGCTCGTAACGTCTGGCTTGCCCGAATGGGCTGATGTGGGCGCTATTTATTGGTGCAGTCCAGGGTTTAAAGAAGGCTCGAGGGGTCAGTTCACTTTGTTTGTACGCCGGGTTTAGCACCGCCAGCTCGCGTTCACGGTTGGTGTCGTTGGCGGTTGAAAGCACCTGTTGACTGACAAAAACGTTTTGAATCCCTTGCGGGTCGCGCAGCAACTTCAGGCTCGAGGTGATGGCTTCGACGCCAATGTTGGTTTCAAGTTGAACCGTTTTGGGGTTTTCGCCCAGCAATTCGCGTCCAACACCAACCCAGTCGTTGCCGTCGGGCGTCATGACCAGTTCTTCAAACGTGCCGTCGGGGCGTTGCGGACCCCAGGTGACAATGGGCGCTCCACCTTTTGCACCCATCACCCGCACGGTCACAGGGTCGCCAGCAAAGGCTTTAAGGCGATGAATCACTTTGGCGCTCGTTTGCCCTTGAAAACTCGCCTCTCGAGTTCCTGGGCTAATCTTGGGGGTTGGGGTGCTGCTGGTCACGGTCGGAATGGTCAGCACCTGCCCTATTTTGACCGTGGTGCTTTGCAGCTTGTTGAGGCGCTCGAGTTCACTGACGGTGGTGTGAAAGTTTCTGGCGATGCTGTAGAGCGTATCGCCCGCTTTGACGGTGTAGGTGAATGCCAAGCTTGTGGCAAGCCAGAAAATTGTAAGTAGTGCCAGGGGGGGAAGGATCAAACGACGCATTGTCTTTAGATTACCCTTCCAAACGGCTTGAAAAGGTGAAAACATCGGATCGGTTTTCAATTCTGGATTGATGCGTTGACCTGGAACTTGTTCAGAACAATTGGCAAGTCCTTTGTGCGTCCATCTGGGCTGCACGCTTTTTGGTTTCATTTTGGCACTCAGGTCTACGGTTTTGTTTTGAAACCAATCCTGACAGGGCGTACGATAATCTCATGATCGATCAAACTTCTGGCACTGAATCGCACCGCGCCGCCGCACCCAAAACCATTCGGGTGGCGGTGCTGACCATTTCTGACACGCGAACGCTCGAGACTGACAGTTCGGGCGGGTTTTTAAAAGAGGCACTTCAGGCGCAAGGGCATACGATCACGGGTTACGAGATTGTCAAAGACGATGGCGGCGCGATTCGGGCGCAATTGTTAACCTGGCTCGAGGATGATGTCACGCAGGTCGTGCTGACCACGGGCGGCACGGGCATCACCAAGCGCGACAACACTGTTCCAATTATTGAATCGCTGCTCGAGAAACCGCTGCCCGGATTTGGCGAATTGTTCAGGATGCTGTCGTTTGCCGAGGTCGGCGCGGCTGCCGTTTTATCTCGAGCCACTGGTGGTTTAGCCGTGGGTGGACAGTGTTTGCTGTTCGCCGTGCCAGGGTCTTTTAATGCGGTCAAAACCGCTTGGGACGGTATTTTCGAGCATGAACTCGAGCACATGGTGTTCGAGATTTTAAGGTAGATTTTTGCTGACAAAAACGCCAATAGTCAGGGGCGGCGCGTGTCTTTCGAAGTTGAGGCTGGGAAAACCGCAAAGGACTGTGAACGGCGAACGTCTTTAAAGTTGGCAAACTCGAGTGACGAAGGGCGAACAGCCTTTCCTCACGTTTTTTTCAAAGATACTCACATTTGCACTCATTAGCCATTCAATCTTTGGCAATCGAATTATTGTAAAGTTGAGTTATGAAACTCGAGCGGGCAAAATCTCAAATTCTGCCTGGGGTTGTTACGCCTTCAAAAAAGCAAGCCTCCGCGAGAACCATCCCTTTGCAGGCAAAAGCCGCAACACCCATTCAATTGCAACGCGCCAAAAATAAACTCGAGCAAGACCGTAGGCAAATCCAGCGCCAAGCCGAGCAAGCCAGCATTCAGCGTACCACTCGAGTCGAAAGTCAAGAACAGGTTCAGGTTCAACGCTTGCAAGATCAAGCCGTGGCTCAAGAGCAACAAGCTCGAGTCCAAAGATTGGCTGAAACCCAAGCCAGACAGCAAAGCTTCTTCTCGGGCTTTGTGAAATCACCCGTTCAACGTCAATTCCAAGCGCAGGTCAAAAACTCGAGCGTCCAAACGGCGCAAGCTCGAGATCAGTACCAAACCGCAGTGCAACCAGAAATATTGCAACGCCTGGTTGATAACCAAATGGGTTTGCAATTACAGCAAACTCGAGCTTCACAACCTCAAAACGATCTGAACGCTCGAGCCGAATGGTTTAACACCGAACTGCCCGTGCTAAGGGCACAACACAATCACCCAGACACCCCATTTCTGGATGGCGCAAACGTTTTCAAACCAGCCGACCAGCAGGCGTTCACGCTCGGAAAAACCTACGGCATTCAACGGCTCTCCAGTGGTTTAACCCCCAAAGATGCCGCCAGTGCCATTTTGAACATTCAACGCAAAGCAGACCGCGATATTGCGCTGCGCGGCTTGTTGACCGGCATCAACCCGCGTCAAAGCGATTACACCAGCATTCAAAGGCTGGTGGCGCAAGGTGAAACCAAGCTCGAGCTTCAACGAACTGCCCTTTTGGAAGACCCCGCAATGCAATCCCAGGCATTGCAACTGGCAAAAGATGAGGCGCACCCGACCAGTCCAAACTCTGGGATTGCTGACAAAATCAAAACCAAACTCGGCGGCGGAAATCCGTTACCCGAAAACGTGCGCCAGCAACTCGAGGCTGGTTTAAACACCGACCTCTCGGGCGTGAGGGTTCACACCGACAGCGAAGCCGACTTCCTGTCCAAATCGGTTCAAGCCAAAGCCTTCACGACCGGCAATGACATTTTCTTCTCGAGCGGCGCGTTTGACCCAAACACCAAATCGGGTTTTGAATTGATCGCACACGAAACCACGCACACGCTTCAACAGGCATCGGGGCAGGTACAACCGGGTATCGACAGTGACCCCAGCCTCGAGACTGCCGCCCAAGCCAAAGGCGCAGAACTTGCATCAGGATTCAATCCGAATTTCAAATATAAAAACCTCGAGAATCAGGCGCAACCCAACTCGCCATTGATTGCCAGTCAACCGCCTGCGCACCGTGTGAAGTTGCAAGCCATGCAGCGCTCGAGTTTAAAGGTTCAACGCGAACCGCAAGCTCCAACACCAGTAAGTCCCATTCTTGATGAAACCGCCCTGGCGACCCTGACCACGGCACTGCTGCCCGTCGTGCCACAAAAATACCAAAGCGATGCCCAAAGCAACATTCCCGTCATTCTGAGGCAATGTTTCTCGAGCCAGATCAAAAACGCCAACCAAGTCGCGTACATTCTTGCCACCGCCCAACACGAATCACGTTTTGGCACAAAAATGTACTCGAGGAGCGAATCGCTGGTCGAAGATCACAATCCACTCAAGACCGAGCACAAAAAAGTCAAAGACCCCACAACCAAAAAAACCCATGTCGAAGACATCCCCTACCGCAGCAACCATGTCACTGGAAATCGGGTCAATGCCGACCCAAGCAACACCGACAATCTAGACACTTACTACGACGACGCTTACGGCGCAAAGCTCGGCAACGTCAAAGGCTCGAGCGACGCCGCCAATTACCGAGGTCGCGGCTTTGTGCAAATTACCGGACGAGACAATTACAAACGGCTCGGGACGCAATTGCAAAACGAAGGCTTTACTTACACGTACGACAAGCAAACTTACGGCGGTAAAGAACAACCGATTGACCTGGTGGCGAACCCAACGCACGTCAACCTTGTGCCCGAACTTGCCGCCAAGATCATGGTCAGCGGAATGCAGAACGACAGTTTCTCGCAGGGCGGTAAGGGCTTAAGCACGTACGTCAATGATAAAACCAGCGATTTTGTCGGCGCTCGAGGCTTGGTGAACGGCACAGATCGCGCTGTGGACATTGCCAAAATTGCCGAAGATTTCGCCAAGATTTTAAATGCCAACAACGCCTGGAGCAACTTGTTTGCCGCTCCGGATTTAACAAAATCAATACCAGATCAAAGCCAACCGGCAGTCACTCCAAATCAAACCATGCAACGCTCGAGCTTGGGATTGCAACGCGAAGCAAAACCGCAAGCCGGTCAAAATGATGGGTCTGACATTTCAATAGCAATCGCAAAACAATATCGAATTATGCTGAACTCCAGTCCCAACTCCACCACATTCAGAAATTACATCTACGGTGAAGCCAAAACCAAATGGGATGCTGCCAACCAAAAAGCCAAACAACAGATGGCTACCTGGATTTCACAACCAAATCCAGCAGATCGTTCTGAAGCGCTGTTCGCCACCGCCATGAGTATCTTCTTAGACGATCCTAAAGCCCAATCGATCTTTGTGCTCGGTCGAGTGCTTGACCCACAAACAACAACGAGAATAAAAAATCAATACAACGCACTCCAGGGCGCAGAAAAGCAAACTGTTCTTGGATTGATGAACACTGAATTGAACAGTATTCCAGTGATTCAAATTAACCAAAAAGCAATTGCGGAAAATGAAATATTTGGTCAACTCAGTCATAAGTTTGCCGAGTTTTGCCTCTACAAAGTCATGCTTACCAAATACCCACAAACCAACACACCCGCCAAACCATCAAACCTAGCCTCTAGCGGTGCACTGTCTGGCTTAGGCGCTGTGATAGACAGCGGCGGTATCACTTTACGCAAAGCCCCAGGCACAAACAGCGAAGCCATTCAACACTACCCACAACGCAGTGTATTCTTCATCTCAAAAGCACCCGAAGACCCAACATGGTTTAAAGCTCGAGCGCTCGACGGCAAAGAAGGCTACATTGCGGGTTATCTGGTCAAAGTTGCCCCAGAGATCGGTGCGAAACTGTATGAGATCAAATCTGGCGATAATGCCTCGAGTATTGTCATTCGTAATTATCCCAACATGGACGGAATACTGAAACGTTCTGAGCGTCACAAAATGATTGCCGCACTGAGTTATCTCAATCCAACACTCATGCCCAAACCCAGCAGCAACAATGGTTGGGACGATGTGAAAACCCTCCCTGGTTTCATTTGGCTTCCCAGCCTCGAGTTTGCCAAGAAAATAGCAAGCCAAGTCGTGGTGAACGATGACTTCGCGGGCAAATTTGCCGATGGTACGGCAAACGTTGCCGATAAAAGCTTAACCGCACTGGCTGAAACTGGTGAATACGTCGTTAAAAACGTCTTAAAACAATTACCCGGTGGTGAACAGGTGCTCGAGACAATCCAAAAAATCGGTGCGAACGCTGGCAAAGTCCTGGACGACCCCGGCGCTTTTGTGAAACACCTTGGGCAAGCCGTCAGTCAAGGCTTTGGTCAGTTCACCGCAAACCTACCACAGCATCTCGAGGCGAGTGTCGTTAAGCTTTTTACGGGAACAATGGGTGGTATTGAATTGCCCAAAACCTGGGATGCCACAGGTGTGTTACATGTTGGACTTCAAATGATCGGTGGTACGCCAGAGCAACTGAAACAAAAACTGATTACTGCCGTCCCAGGAGGACAAGCCGCGATTGACGCCTCTGGTGAAGCCAAAGCCGCATTCTCGAGCATTCAACAAAACGGTTTTGCCGCCACAGCCAGACAATATTACGAAGGCGACGCACTGCAAGAAACCATTATTGGTGGAATTAAAAGTTATGTCATCAACACCGTCGTAAAACAAGGCATGATTGCCCTTGGAAGCATGTTTATTCCAGGTGCGGGGCTGGTTCAAGCCGCGATTAAACTCTACGAAACCATCAAATTCGTGTGGGAAAAAATGAAGGACATCGCCGCAACAATAAGCGCAATCACCTCGAGTCTGGCAGAAATTGCGGCAGGAAATATTGGGGCGGCAGCCACCAAAGTCAAAGACAGCCTGGTTGGTGTTCTCGGTTTGGGCGTGGGATTTCTGGCTCGAGTGGCGCACTTAGACGGGATTGCAGATAAGGTGAAGGCACTGTTTAACAAAATTAAAAAACCAATTGAAAACGCAATTGCCAAAGTGATTGCTTGGTTTAAAGGTTTGGTTGGCGGTAAAGGTTCAAGTAAACCACTCACAGGCGATAAATCAAACTCGAGTGCAACGAATGACACTAAAACCAGCAAAACTCTCGCTCAAATCCTCAAAGGGCGTTTGTTTGAGCCATTATTTTTCATTGGTAAAAATAAACAAACTTACAAAGTCTGGGTCGAGGTAAATGCAGGTACGCCAAAATTCATTCTGAATCCAACACCCACCGAAGCCACTCAAAAACTTTCAGATTACGAAAGCAAAATGAAAGCCCAAAAACTAGAAGCTACGATGAGTCCATACATCAGTTTAGGTCGTAATACGGTAGCTTCCGGTATGAGTGCGCTGCAAAATGAATTGACCAAAAAAGGTGATGATCCAAACAAAGCCGAAGCCCTCGAGATGGGAAAGTCTTACGCTAAAAAACTGAAGGGTGTTTATGAAACACTGGCAAATGCACTTGATGCTCAGGATACTTATCCATTTGTCACAGAAGCAAACGGCGTAAAACGAATTCAACCTGTTTCAATTACATTTGATGTAGACAGTAAAAATTTCAATGTGCCAGAGTATCAACGGCAAATCTTGAGACAAGAAATTGGATTGAACAAACTCGAGCTACCCCAATGGTTTACAAATCGCTCCAAGTACATTGATGGGGGTCGTGACGATGCTGGTAGTGATTCCCAAGATAAATTCCGAGATTTTGCAAAGGCAAAACTAAGACTTGACATTGCAGACAAAATTATGAAGAAAATCGATCCAACAACTGGCAAAAATTTTCTCCCTGGTGTTGCAGAATCCAAAGCTGATCAAATTATAGCTTGGATAATGAAAAATAAAGCCGTTTTGCACGAACCCGATCAAGTTGCGGGTGGAAATCCCGTGATTAAATTTGATCCTGCAAATATTGATTGGTCATTACTTGGTAGTCTTAAAGTGAATAGTTCAATTGGCAGTCAATGGTCTACTCGAGTTCACGCTCTTGATAAAGAAGTAGCAAAAGTTCCTGAAACTCTTCGAGTTGGTATTTTTATGAATACACATCTTCAAACGAAAGTGAAGTGACCTAATGCTTGATAGATTTCAAGAAAGAAATAGCATAGTAAAAAGTGAAATGTTAGATGAAAATAAATTGGAAGATGTCAAAAAAATACTACCTGATTTTTTAATTGATGTTTTGAGAGAATTTGGGTATTTTTTTACTAAAGATCGTTTCTTTTTTCTGCGAAAACCATCAGATTTTGATTTTCTCAATGATTCTAATGTCTTGCCAAAAAATTATAAAGTCTTTGCAAACACCTCCTTCGGTGATTTGTTTTTATGGGATAGTCAAAGATGGATGTTTTACTCCACTCAAGATTGTCAAATTTTTGATTTTAACGACAACATTGAACTTTTTTTTGAATCTTTTATGGTCAATGATGAATTTCTTAAAAAGAATTTATACCTAAAAGAGCACCAGAAAGCAGTGAGGGAAATTGGTTTTCCTTCACCCGACGAATGTTTTGCCTTTATACCAGCCTTCGCATTGGGTGGTTCTGCCCGCACGTCTGAAATTGAAAAGGTCAAACTTCGAGAACACTTATTATTCCTTTCCCAATTAACAGGAAAACCACAGTTACCAGAATTAAGTGACTCGAGTGAAACGATCAACAATTTAATTGATGCTTACGACCGCGAAAGCCCGTAATTTTTCCAGGGATCAAGATCACTATATGAAGCTGACCAAAGCGCAAGCTGAACAAGTCGCGGCAACAGTAAAACGCAACAACCCAATTTTCACTAAGATTCTGGTGCATTATGAAGTTGCGAAAAACCGAATTGACTGGTCACTCTTGGGCAGCCTTAGAGGCTGTCTGAAGTCGAGCCAGACGTGAATCCCGAACGCCAGAAACGGGACGAATCTCCAGAAAAAAGTGGGTAAGTTCTTTCTGCGATGAAACAAACTTACCCAAGTGATCTTACCAAACGCCAATGGAAACACCTCAAAAAACACCTCCCCAAACGCCAGAACAAAACCTGCCTCAAATGGAGTTGGCGTATCATCCTCAACGCGATCTTTTATTTGCAACGCACGGGTTGCCAATGGCGTTTCCTCCCAACAACCTTCCCACCCTTCTTGATCCCAAAACGCACCTGTCTTGCCCCTTAAAGCAGCACCTAACGGGCTTGGGGCGCTCACGGGCGGGATCGCTGGCGGGTGGGATCGCTGGAAAACCGTCTATCATTACTTCCGAATTTGGCGGTTAACGAACGTCTGGGAAGACCTCAACACCGCCTTGCGTGAAACCATCCGCGTTCAAGCAGGGCGCAATCCTCAACCCAGTGCGGCTTCAATGGACACGCAAGTCAGCACGACCACGATGGTCGGTGGTTTACGAGGTTACAACGGGTACAAACGCGTCAATGGATGAAAACGGTTCTTGCTGGTGGACACGATGGGATTACTCTTGAAAGCCAAAGTTGTTCCTGCGAATTGGTCTGAAACTGACGTGGCGATGGTGGCACTCGAGGGTTTGGAACTCGATTTTCCAAGGTTGGAATTGGTATGGGCAGATCAGCGACCATGCCCGCCAGCGATCCCGCCCGTGAGCGCCCCAAGCCCGTTAGGTGCTGCTTTAAGGGGCAAGACAGGTGCGTTTTATGGTCAAGAAGGGTGCGTTTTATGGTCAAGACAAGGATTTGAGGGATGGGAGTTTAGCGCGTGGATGAAAGGGAGTGTGAAATGGGATTTGGAATTAACGTCAGGATTATCAAAACCTGGTCAACTTGATTTTCGTCCTGCGCCGTGGAGGTGGGTGGTGGAGCGTTCAATTAACTGGGATTTCTAAGTTTGAAGACGATGACTCGTGAAAAACCTGTTGCACTTGTTAGACTTCAGTCCGTATGATTTACAAAACTTTTAGCAATCAGGGGTTCTTATTTTAGGAGACGCTTTTGGCAGCAAAGCTGTTGGCGTCTGGCGTGCCAAGTAATGAAGTGCAGCGCCGTATTCTCGAGGAGAACTTGTTCGATGTGCAGGCGCTCGAGAGCCGCAAAACCTTGGCGAAAGTGGTTTTGCAACGGTTGGAAGGTATTGAATCACTTTTTAAGTTTGGTTGACGACGTGTGAAACTCGAGCCGCCACCAGCCGAGCCACCGGAAGCCGGTACGGACTGCACGAAACAGAATCCAATCCGACCTCGTTGAAAAACGCGATGCTCGCTGGATCGCCACCGTGCTCACCACAGATCCCGACTTTCAAGTTTGGTTTGACACGACGTGCCGCCTCGAATGCCATGCGAACCAAGGCTCCAACCCCAACGGTGTCTATCGTGGCGAACGGATCGAAATCGAGCACTTGACGCTCGAGGTATTCGGGAATGAATTTTCCTTGCGCATCGTCGCGTGAAAATCCGTAGGTCATTTGGGTCAGGTCGTTTGTGCCAAAGCTGAAGAGATCGGCAAGCTTGGCGATCTCAGCGGGACCCTGACGTGTTACGACGCCCAGGGGCTCAGACCGTAGGTGGGCTCAAGATCTTTGGAGAACCCTAAGAAGGGCTGGAAGTTCACGGTGCGGTATGACCCCGGAGATGTAAGTGTCGTGTACTTCCACGACCCAGACTTGAACGAATTCTTTCCGGTTGGACTGCGCGACGCAACACGCCCGAAAGGAACAACACTTTGTCAGGTTTTAGTGCATAACCACAGTGGTCATTACTGATTATCCAGCTTCGGATACAACCGCACCAACCGATCCCGAGCCTCTACCACACCAAACCGCCAATCCACTTTCGCACACCGATCATTCCGATTACCCGACCAACTTGCCGCCACCAAGCCAACTTCTCCTTGTTCGGAATTCGTTTCCCCAAACATTGCCGTTCAAACACCGACCATTCCACCTCAGCCTTCTTGACCCCAAAACGCACCTGACGGGCGGGGTCGCATATTCAACAAACTGCCATGCTTCTTGACCATAAGATGCACCTGACGGGCATG
>JANLWR010000448.1:0-4803 GCA_031364625.1 Deinococcales bacterium
CCATCCCCTACAGGTAAAATCCCATTTTCCAACGCGGCGGAATTGCTCGAGTTAATCGCCCAAAATCAAAATTTCAATCCCAGCCTGCTCGAGAAAACCCTTTCCGATTTGCCCGAGGCGCAACTCCCAAGGGCGCTCGAGGCGTTGGGGAAATTGAACGCAAAATTTGAGGTGGTGCGTCCGTACCTCGATCATGCCATCGAAGGGGTGGCGGCGGCAGCCATCACGACCCTGAACGCGCTTGACCCGAGTTTCAACATGGATTTTTTGCTGGACGACCCGCGACCTCGGGTGCGCCTTGCGGCGGTAAGAATCTCGAGCGATACCAAAAAACTCGAGCAACTTTATGAGACCGAAACCGTAGCGTATGTGCGCACGGCGGCAAGTGTGGCAATCTGGAAGCTCGAGTCTGGTGCTTGAGCACATTTTCGTGTGTTTTAACGACAATTAACGGTTGGTGTCGAGCATTCCAACTGTCAAGAGTTTGATGCCTTTCGCCTGGGCAACTTTTAAGAATTCGGGCAAGATTTGGATGGTCTCGAGCACGTTGTCGTGAAGCAGCACAATGCCGCCGTATCGTAATTTTCTAACCAAGCGCGATTCGATGTTAACCGCTCCAGGGTTGTCAAAATCGGCGGGGTCGGCGGTCCAAAAGGTGGTGGTCAAGCCAAGTTTGCTGGCAATGCGCAGGGTCGCTCTCGAGTAATCCCCGCCCGGTGGTCGGAAATAACGCACGGGTTGTCCCGTAATGCCCGTCAAAACCTGATTGGTTTGCTCGAGTTCATCGGTGACCACGTTTTCAGGCAGTCTGGGCAGGCGAATGTGGTGATAGGTGTGGTTGCCAATTTCATGCCCGGCTTCAATCATATCTTTGACAAAGTACGGGTAGGCTTTGGCATTGCGTCCAAT
The DNA here is from genome assembly GCA_031364625.1 of Deinococcales bacterium. Taxonomy (GTDB): domain Bacteria; phylum Deinococcota; class Deinococci; order Deinococcales; family JAAFIG01; genus JANXTZ01. The sequence goes on from JANLWR010000448.1 coordinate 910, forward strand.
GCAAAAAAAGGTGGCTTTGATGCCGGCGCGTTTCAGGGTGTCCAGCAGCAATGGTTCAAAGAGTGGATGCGGTGCATCGTCAAAACTTAGGGCAGCCGTCGCCAGTCTTGGGTTGCCCTGAAACATTAAACCACCGCGTACACGCCCCGCCAGTTGCGCCGAGAGTTGCTTCACTTGTTGCGCCCGAAGTTCTTGACTCGAGCCGTAAAAGGTCAGGTTTTGCTCGAGGGTTTTATCGGGTTTGCGTTGCGGTATTGGGTTGGGCTTGTTGGGATGCAACCACAAACGCTGGTAGCTCGAGACCGTGACGGGTTGAAGCTTTTCAAAACTGGCAAACTCGAGTTTTGGAACGCTGGCGGTCAGCAGTGGCAGTGCACCTCCAAATCCGTCAAAATCTTCGCTCAGATAAAGGCTGACATCGACCTCACTTAAACTTGGACGGGCAGCAAAACTGCGTTTGACGGATTCTTGTGCCAGTACCAAGTTGCGTGCCAGTGCTGCCTCATGTTTGGGAACAAGCAGCAGCGCATGAGCCACCTCAATAAAACCATTGCTGGCGTACTCGACTTTTTTGACCTCAATCATGGCTGGTTTTAACTCGAGTTGCGCCAGTGGCGCGGCGTTGCGTTGCCCTGGCGCATCGGGTTGGCTTGCGCCAGCAGGTTGGACAAACGGCAGCGGTTGACGTTGGGTTTGAGCCATCACCAGACTGGTCAGCAAACTGATCGTGATTGTATAAAACTAAGTGTTTGATCGCATGAAGAACCTTTTCTTTGCATCAACCGATCTCGAGGTTATTTTTTGGGAACGAGCAGCAAGTTGATCACGTAAATTTTGCCGTTGCTGGCTTCGACGCCAGATTTTGCCATTCTGGACTTGTTGACCCGAAGCACATTTTTAAGGTTACTGATCTGAACCGTTGTCCCTTCGGCGGTTTTGATGGTTTTGGTCTTGATCAAATCTTCACTCGAGAGTTTGCCAGGAACAACGTGGTACAAAAGAATTTTGGTCAGCAAGGTTTTATTTCCCAGCAATTCGTTCAGGGTTGCCTTGGGTATCTTGTTAAACGCCGCATCGCTCGGGGCAAACAGGGTGTACAAGCCTTTGCCTGACAGGGTTTTGTCCAAACCAGTCAGTTTGAGGGCGGCAAAAAGTTTTTTAAAATGAACTCCCTTGGAGATGATCTGGGCAATGTTGCTGGTTGGCGCTAACGGACTGGTTTGCGCGTTGCTTGTGCTGATTGCCAGAACCGCAAATCCTGCGCCTAAAATACCGATTTTCATGGTGTTGCTCCTTGAAGGTTCTCGAGTTTGGCTGGTCTATAGTTCTATCGCTTCTTCTTGATCCCACGACGCACCTTCTTGACCATTAACTTGCACCTAACGGGCATGGTCGCTCACGGGCGAAACCGCTCACGGGCATGGTCGCTCGAGAATCTGTTCAGTACAGGCTAACTGGTTTTCATGGAGAGGGCGTGAAACCAGTCGCGTTGTCCTGACGACTGAATTTCAAACCCGTTTCCATCTCGAGTTTTACGGTATTGGAAGCAACGTTGGGGCTGTGCCAATTTTAAGGCTTGCCACCCGCAAGACCGTGATTTTCGGGTCGGTTGGCGCGTCGCTGTCAGACCCAATCAACATCAGTTGGGCTGGTTTGGTTGGTGTTCCAAGGGCTACCGCTCGAGTCAGGGCGGCGGCGCTGGTTTCACCCAGTCCTCGAGTGACGCGCAAGGTGGGGTTTGCGCCGAGCAAGAAGTTTATTTTGAAGGTAAAAGGTTTGAGACAACCCGCAGGGTTGGGGCAGCTTGGGAACAGCGCAAACGTGTATTGTCGTGGCAATTTCACGCCCACACTGATGTAATTTTTGGTTGTGCTGTCAATGCTGCGTCCACCATTGATGTTCCGAGCCACAAAACCGTACTCGAGCAAATGATCGTCCAAAGCAAGCAAATTGGCAGTTTTGGCGGCACTTTCCAGGGCTTGAGTTTCGATGCTCGAGAATCCTTGAAAGTCAGAGCTGTTCGGGGCTGGCTCTGGTTTTGTGCCAAGTTGCGTGCCGTGCGTGGGGAATATGTTTTGTGTCACGACTGGTTCGGTGATCGCTACGCCGAGTGGATTGTTTGCATCTGGGAACGCCCGTAAGTCGCCGATGGCAGTCCCAGCCAAACTGGTCGGTAAATTGATGGCTTGCAAACTGAGGTTTTCAACCCCAACGCCACTTAAAAGACTGACTTCAAAAGTCATGGTGAGATATCGGAAACCACCCTCTTTAGTTACTGGATTGTAGGTTTGATCAATGTCGGAGTATGAAAGTGGTTTAAAAGCAAACGTATTACTCGAATCATTGACCGTTATTTTGTTGCTGGTATTCCATTCCAGGTTGAGTGTGCCAATGGGCGTGGCTGGAGCGTAAACCATCAGTCTCAATTCGCTGCTGGGGTTGCTGGTGACATTGTTGGTGTTGGTTTGGGTCGCAGCAAAAGCATGAGGTCCGTACATTGGGGGCTGGGTGGGTTTGCAAGTCCAAAGCCCTGTGCTCAAAACAAGAGTGCTGCAAATGACGGTGTTGCCATCAAGAACTTGAAGGCTATACGTGGCAATGCCTGTGCCAGAAAACTCGAGGGTGCTGCTCAAGACCTCGCTGAGATTTGGGCTTGTGATGCTGGGGCTTGGCACGACCACATTGACCGTAAAAACAATTGGGTTGGAAGCTGGGCTGATTTCGCCAAGTGGCGCGAGTTGGGTGGCGCTAACCGTGTGTTGGGCGTTGGCAAATGGCTTGCTGGGTTGACATGTCCAGGTGTTGTTTGTCAGCACGGTCGCCGTGCAAACTATGCTTTGATTCTCGAGCAGCGTTACGGTTTGACCGCTTAATCCCGTTCCTGTAAATGTGGGAACATCTGTCACCAAAACCGCGTTGTTTTCGGGCGCGGTGATGCTGGGTTTGGCTGAGACGGTTTTGACTGTAAAACTTAACGTTTCCGAATTGGGGCTGGTGTTGCTGGCGGGATCGGTTTGGCTTGCGGTGATGGTGTGAATCCCGTTTAAAAAGGCGGTTGTCGGCACGCAACTCCAAGTGTTGTCCGCGTTCACCAGACTCGAGCAAACCGTGGGTGGAAGCGGGGTCAACTTGGGGCTTGTTTTGGCGGGTTGCGGCAGTTCGTAGACATTGACCGTGTTGCCCGCCACGGCAGTTCCGCCAATGCTGGGCTGGTTGCTGCCGGTGGTGCTGTTGGCGGCGGGTGTGGTCAACACTGGCACTCCAGGTGGTTGCGGTGGGCAGGCGGTCAAGACCAGCATCAAACCGAGAAGCCCGTGTTTTAACTCGAGCTTTGGGATGGAGAATAAGTGCGATTTCATCTGGGCATTATGACACTCGAGTGGCTGTAATTCGATGATTTCTTAACATTCCTTTCTTCATTTTTCGGGTCAATGCTTGGATTTGAATCTCGAGTTGAGCCGTCAATTTGCGAGATAGGGCTAAAAGTGTGTTGACCCTGCTATTTCGGTTCTAATCACGCCAGATTATGTGGTTTAAGTCCTCCCCTGATTTTAGGACACTCCAGCACTGCGTGCTGGAGGTGGCGAGCTTGCGATCCCGCCCGAAGCGCCGCAAGCCCGTCAGGTGCTATCTTTAAGCGGCAAGACAGGTGCGTTTTGGGATCAAGAAGCGAGCCGGTGGGGTCGTGCGACACGAGTTCGACGACTGATTGCCACACGACCCCCCGCCGCAAGCGGCGACCCCCTACTTCGCACTTGTCATACCCCAAAAGTTCCTATTTCCTTTGCTAAACGCACTCCATCAACCAGTGTCTGCAACTTCCGCATCCCCGCCCATAACGACTGCCAACCTGGTAACCCATCCGACTTGCGATTCATATGCCCACCCAACCGA
>JANLWR010000243.1:0-2064 GCA_031364625.1 Deinococcales bacterium
AAAGCCATTGATCTAATTGATGAGGCAGCCGCCAGGTTACGGATGCAACTCGAGAGCAGCCCAGAAGAGATTGACGGACTCGAGCGGCGCAAATTGCAACTCGAGATTGAACGTCAATCTCTTCAAAAAGAAAAAGACGAAGATTCGATGCGACGCCTTGAAGACCTCGAAATTGAACTGAAAGACATCACGGGCAAAGTCATGAGCCTTCGCGCTGAATGGGAAACTGAACGCCAAGAACTTGTACAAGTGAGTAAAGTGCGTGAAAAACTCGACATTGCTCGGGTTCAGCTTGAACGTTTTATGCGAGATGGACCTGAATTTAGTTTGGAAAAATCGGCAGAACTGCAAAATGGTGTCATTCCAAAACTCGAGGCAGAACTGCGTCTATTGCAGCAAAATTTAAACACATCAAAATTTACGTCCTCAAAAGTAACGGATGATGATGTGGCAGAAATTGTCTCCAAATGGACGGGCATTCCAGTCTCGAAGTTGCTCGAGGGTGAACGCGAGAAGCTCCTCAGGCTCGAGGCGGAATTGCACAAACGCGTGATTGGTCAAGATGAAGCCATTAAATCTGTCTCGGACGCGATCCGTCGCTCGAGGGCGGGGTTGTCCGACCCGAAACGCCCGATTGGTAGTTTTATCTTTTTGGGACCGACGGGCGTTGGCAAAACCGAGCTTGCCAAAGCCCTGGCAGGATTTTTATTCGACACCGAAAGCGCCATGATTCGGCTCGACATGAGCGAATATATGGAAAAGCACTCGGTGGCACGTCTGATCGGTGCGCCTCCAGGATACGTGGGTTACGAAGAGGGCGGGCAATTGACCGAAGCCATTCGCCGCCGTCCGTATGCCGTGATTCTGTTCGACGAAATTGAAAAAGCCCACCATGACGTGTTCAATGTACTCTTACAGGTGCTTGACGATGGACGCCTGACCGACGGGCAGGGGCGCACGGTGGATTTCAAAAACACGGTCATCATCATGACCAGCAACATCGGCAGCCCCGTGATTCTCGAGGCGGCACGGTCTGGCGGCATGACCCAGGGCACTCGAGAAGAAATTCTTAATATTTTGCAACGCGAATTTCGCCCAGAATTTTTAAACCGTGTCGATGACATCGTGATTTTTGAAGCACTCAGCATTCATCAAATGCGGGAAATCGTGGATGTGCAATTAAACGGTTTGCGAGCCAGACTTGCCGAACGCCGCGTCACGCTCGAGCTGACCAACGCCGCCAAAGACCACCTGGCAGGCGTCGGTTACGACCCAGCTTACGGCGCACGACCTCTCAAACGCGCCATCGGACGCGAACTCGAGACCCCACTTGCCAAAAAGATTCTGGCTGGAGAAGTTCAGGACAACTCGAGCCTCAGCATTGATTTTATTGACGGACATTGGAATTTTGGGACGAGATCGGTGAATTAAGACTGTAGCCTGAGACCATCCCCTAACTCTGCGATAGTGTTTTATCTGAGAATGCCAGTCTCGAGCATTTGCGTCAGGGGGAAAATTTAGAGAATCTCCAGCATTCGAGTTCACACACTACCCTACCGATTTCTTAAACCAACGCTTTTAATTTGGTACACTCGAGCCATGATTGCAGACATTCAAGCGGTTTTGGCTAGGCTTCCCCATCGTTACCCATTTTTACTGGTGGACCGCATTCTCGAGCGCGGCGAACGAGACGGTCAAGCCTATGTTAAAGCTTTAAAGAACGTCAGTGCCAACGAACCGTACTTTCAAGGGCATTTTCCTGGGCGTCCGATCATGCCTGGCGTCTTGCAAATCGAGGCGCTCGCACAAGCCAGTATTTTCTTATTGGAGGATCAAATGCCTGAAGGTTCGCTGGCGTTTCTGGCGGGAGTGGACGGCGTGCGATTCAAGAAACCCGTCGTCCCAGGCGATCAACTCATTCTCGAATCCCAACTCGAGTTTTTTAGGCGCAGTTTGGGTAAGGTCAAAACCCAAGCGCTGGTTGACGGCGTGGTCGTGACCGAAGCGACGATCATGTTCGCAGTGGGAAAGTGATTCTCACAGCTCAGTTCTTGGGTTAGACTC
>JANLWR010000490.1:0-1656 GCA_031364625.1 Deinococcales bacterium
GGTGCTCATCGAGATCATGCCTGGTACATGGGTTATGGTCCTTTCGACAACCCAAACTTGGTCGTGGTCGCCTTTTTCGAGAACGGCGTCGAAGGTTCGGGTGTGGCACTTCCAGCCGTGAAAAAAGTCATGGCGGCATACTGGAACATTAAACTTGATAAACAAGGGCGTGTGATTCGTTAAAGTTTTGTCTTGTACCGTATCCAAACTCGAGCGGTCTGCCAATCTGGTACACCAAACCCGAACCTTGCATGGTAAAACCAATTATGAAACTGCGCGGCACCAGTGGGGGGTTGAGCATTTTGCTCGAGCCATCCGACACCAAAGACAGCGTTGCAACGGCGCTCGAATCTCGTGCTCAACTCTTATCAGAACGGGTCGAACTCGAGCTTGGCGGCACAATTGCTGGTGATGTGGTTCAAACAGTCATCCAGGCAATCCTGAGCGCCGGTGGGGTGGTTTCGAGCTTCAGACCTCCTCGAGCCTCTAATCAAAATACGCCAGCCACAATTGAAACGGTGGTCGCGCAAGTTCAACCTGAAGTGCCCTCCAGTGGGCGAACCGAAATCATTGCCCGAACGCTTCGCTCTGGAACGCGCAAAGAAACGCCAGGCAGTGTGATTGTGCTGGGAGATGTCAACTCTGGCGTGGAACTGGTGGCGGGCGGCGACATCATTGTGGTTGGAACGTTGCGCGGTTTGGCTCACGCGGGCGCGACGGGGCGCAAAGACGCAATCATTTGGGCGCAAAAAATTGCCAGCCCACAAATTCGGATCGGGCAAGCCATCGCTCGAGCCAGCGACAGCTCGAGCATCAAGGGGATGCAAGCCCGTGAGGGCGATACCGCCGAACTGGCGAAGCTCGAGGGCGACCATATTGTGATTGAGCCTTTTAAGGGTTCATGAAAACAATCTTGTTGACGGGGTTTGAAGCTTTTGCAGGACTTCCCAGCAATCCGTCACAAGCGATTGCTTTGGCGTTGCATGACCAGAACGTCGGTGAGGCTCGAGTTGTTGCCAAAATCTTGCCTGTGGACGGCATCAAAGCTCCAGAAATACTCAAGAAAGCCTTGACTGAACTCGAGCCTGACGTGGTACTGATGCTTGGGCTGGCACAAGGTCGCCCTCAGATTGCGCTCGAACGCGTGGCGCTAAACGTACTCGAGTACCGAATTCCTGACAATTCGGGTGTGACCAGACGTGGTGAACGGGTGCTCGAGGGGGCGAACGACGCATTATTCTCGAGCTTGCCAATCCCTGAGATTTTGAAGGTTTGGCGAGATGCCAAAATTCCAGCCTATGTTTCAGACAGTGCAGGGACATTTTTGTGCAATCAGATCATGTTCTTGGCTCGAGTTTGGCGTCCGAACATTCCAGCAGGTTTTATTCATCTGCCCGCCGATGAAACCCTGGCAGTCGAGAACCACCAAGCCTTTGTGCCGCTCGAGTTTCAAAGCCGTGCGGTTCGCTTGGCGCTCGAAGTTATTGCAAGCTTGAACCAAACCTGATTTTTCTCATGCAGTATTTAGACAACCTTGAATCACACAAGCAATTCTTATTTTTGGTGCTAGTCTTTCCTTGGAGGCATCCGACCCTCGAGACAACGCCTAGGGATCGTTCGGATGAACCACAATGAACGCCTGGAAGTTAAGTCCGA
>JANLWR010000626.1:0-5859 GCA_031364625.1 Deinococcales bacterium
ATCCAACATTACTCAGTGCCGCCGTGCCAACCACAAAGGGTGGAACGGGTTTAACCACGATTGGGACGGCGCTTCAGGTGCTTCGTGTGAACTCTGGTGCAACCGCACTCGAGTTCGCCACTGTTTCGGGTGGAAGCGGGTCGCCTGGTGGCAGTGACTCACAAATTCAGTACAATAGCGCGGGGGCATTTGCGGCTTCAGCAAACCTGGCGTACTCGAGCGCTAACAACCGGGTATCGCACTTGGGTACAAATCCGACGATTGAAATTCAAGAAGGTGCTGACCCCGCAGCACCGGCAGCAGGCAGGGTTTATCTGTACGCCAAAAACATTGCCGGGCAGACTGTTTTAAAACGCATATCCCCGAGCGGGGTTGATTCACCGCTACAAGACGCGATTGCATTCAATCAAATCGCTTCCGTGATGCCAGGTGGCACAACAGTCATGACCTCGCTAGGGACAGCATTCACCAATGTTGGAACAGTTTCGCACCCCGCCCCAGCGTCTACGAACCTTGGGACTTCAATGCGGCGCGGGTTGTTTACCAGTGTCGCAACGGCGGGCGGCTTGAACAGTCACAGGCAAACTACGGCGCTGGTCTGGCGTGGTAACGCGGTAGGTTTGGGCGGGTTTCGTTTGGTCATGCGGTTTAAGCTCGACACAATGCAAGTCGGGCAACGCGGGTTTTTTGGACTCTCGAGTATTTTGACAGCACCAACAAATGTAGACCCGACAACGTTAACCGCACAAGATGCAATTGGGGTTAGTTTTAATTTGAACACAGGAAACTGGAAGCTACAAAACAACGTCACGGGAGCTGCGCCAACCGTCTTAGATTTGGGGGCGACATTCCCGCTTGACGTGACATCCGCAATGGAGTTGATTTTATTTGCTGCTCCGAACGCCTCGAGCGTCGGTTACAGAATCACGAACATGAGCACGACGGCGACAACTTCGGGCAGTTTGACGACCAACTTACCGACAGGAACCGCTTTTCTAGCGCCTTTGCTCTGGAATACCAATAACGCAACGGCTGCGGCTGTGGCGTTCTCGCTCTATAAATGGACTTTGGAATCGGATTATTAAATGCTTTGGTATTTTCAACTCAGCAACTTCCAAACTTTCGCAAACAAGCCACGGGCAAAAACTGCCCGTCGTTTCGCTGGCGGTCACGTGCCTTTGATCGCGTTCGCGCCTGGGGGCATTGCCGAGGGTGATGTCAGCCAAGGGCTTGAGGCGGCAGCATGGGCGTGTTGGGTTGATGCTCGAGATGGAAAAATCCGACTTGACCGTGTTGGTGATCGTGACGTTGACCCTGATGCCGCGCAAGTTTCGTTTTTGGAGGCTGAAAACAGTCAAGGCTTTACAAAAATCAGTTTGGCTTTTGATCAAAACTCGCGGCGCGTCGTGGCGTGGTCCACACGAGAGCAGATCATCACCGTGTCTCGAGTTGCGGGAACATTGCTTGAAGAGCGCCAATCATGGCAGGGCGAGGATTGTCTTTTGTTTTGGGACGGATTGCTTTTGGATGCCGTTATTGACGCTACGGAAGTGATTGCGTGGTATTTGAGCCTTGACCGAATGATTGTTCATTTCAGGCTTCAATCTGATAATTTTGGAATCGAATACACGTATGCGAACCTGACCGAACCGTGTTCCTTAGACGCAATTGCTAGAGCAAGTCATAGCCTCAGCTTATATTTTTCACCAAAAGGCAAGAAACCTGTTGTAAACGTGGTATCCGACCCTTACCCGATTCGTGTTAAAGATGATGCTTTTAGTATTGGGGCGAGTGTCCAAAGTGGTGAATTATTCGAGGTGATTGTCCTCCGTGACCCCGTACTTGAGACGGTCATATTTGATACCGCCCTGCAAATCGGCGTGTATTTCGATGTTGTCTTAACTCGAGATACCGTGATTGAACCCTTCACTTTTGGCGCAACGCTTTCAAGTGGAATCTATGTGAATGTCGTTCAGACCATTGATCTTACCGGCGAACCGTTCACTTTTGGCGCGTCATTGTTTTCTGGTGTTTACGTGGACGTGATTGTACAGCGTGACCAAGTGAGCGAACCGTTCACTTTTGGCGCGTCATTGTTGGGGGGCAGCTATGTCTAAATCATTAGGTCAGTTTCTAAAATCTTTGGCGAAACCTTTTGTAATCGAAACTCGAGAAAATCAGAAAATGCAAACAGAAACGCATCTGAAACTTTCGGGACGGGTGATGAATGTTCAAGTGCTCGAGGCGGACGGTTCGGTATTTTGGGAGTCGGGAGCTTTCAATAATCTGATTCTGGATCAAGGTTTGAACCAAGTAGCCACAACCTACATCTGCGATTTATTTCGAGCCTGCGCGGTTGGAACAGGAAATACAGCCCCCGTCGTGGGTGATTTGGGCTTGAATGCCGAGTATGCCCGAACAATTAACTACCTGACTGGCGCAGGAAACTGCGGCACAACCCGCGCCACTGCGACACAGTGGGTTATGCGGCGCACGTTTGATTTTCCAAGCCCTGCCAGTAATCAAAACTTTGCCGAATTGGGTTTTGCCAACAGCGCATTAGCGGGCGCAAACTTGTTTTCTCGAGTGCTGATTAAAAGCGGTGGTACACCCGTAGCGGTAACGGTACTCACAACTCAGTCGTTACGTGTAGTATACGAACTCACTGTTAATTTCAATGGCGCTGACCAAGCGTTTAATGCTAGTTTTGGTGGCACTTGGGGAAATGTTATTGGAACTGGACGACTTGGGAACACGTTCCCCGATACAAGCAATGGCGCAATTCAATCCGTCAGAACGACGGGCGGGAATGATGCAATTTCATTCTTGGCAGGCTTAGAACCCGCCATTGCCAGTCTTCTTAATGTCAGTAATTCAAATACTGCATTGGCAGCCTTAGGCGCTGGTGCTGTTACAACTGGCACGATTGTGACCAAAACGTTTTCGCTGTCACCATACGTAAACGGCAGCTTTTACCGTGATCGGTTCGTAACGCTTGCAACAACGGAAGCAAACCAAGCTATCCAAACTTTCACAATAGGCGGTTCTCTACAGCCTTACTCGTGGGCGTTTTTGATGTCTGCCGCAAAAACTAAAGATAACCTCGCAACGTTGACTCTGACTTTCCGAATAAGTTGGGGGCGTTAATGCCACAACCACGACCAGGTTCGATTCGACCCGTCCGACTGGCAACCAACATTTTACCCATGTCGGTCATGGCTGCTTTTAACATTCCTCCCGCCAAAGTTGCCAGTGTCGAAGGTGTGCCTTCGGCGTCTCGAGGTTCGATTACTTACCCTGCCATATTTTCGTTTGGTTGGTTGACCATTCATAGCGGTTGGGACGTTCGCGGCGCTCGGAAAGGCAAGCTCGAGAAGTACACCAAGGGACTCGAGGACACCACAGGAAGGATTTCGTAATGTGGACTTTGCTTGCTGCGACAATCGTCTTAGCTTGGGTGGTCACGCCAAGCGGTAAAAAAGCCGTTGCGTAATCGCCCATACCAGTTCCAGGCGCAAAATATCGCCCTGCCTGGTGCTCGGAATCAGATTGGAAATACATCCTGATTGTCACCAATTACAATTTGATCGCTTCAAGATTGATTGCCGCGATTGGACAACACGAGACGCATTGGGGCAAGCTTGGTGTTGGACGTGATTTTATTTGCGGTTACGGCGTTTATGATCGCAGTGCGACGGGAGACGCGATTCATCAAAAAGACTCGAGGTTTCGCGGTTTTGAAAACCAAGTAAACGGCGTATGGCATGAAATCAAAAAACACTTTGGCACAAAACCGCCAGAACTAACGCTCGAGCGGCTTGAAACTTTCAACCGCGTTGAGTGGAAAGCATCGGATAAGCATTGGGCGGCTGGTGTTTGGGATTCGTACAAGAAAACCCGCATTTGAAAGGAAATTATGAAAATCTGGTATTCAGTTACAGGGCGTTACGCAAATCAAGAGCCTCAAGTTTTGACAGATGTAATGGTTATCAAATCTGGCATGGCGGAATCGATTCCAATCACTCAAGAAATTGCACAACTTGCCAAATCAGGCAACCTCGAAAGTTACGAAGTCAAAATCATTGCTACGAGCAGTGAGGAATGACATGACCAAAGAAGAGAAAGCAATCTATTTTTCTGGTTTTTTGGTGGCGGTTGTCTCGGCTGCTGGTCTGGCTGGCATTGCATGGGTTTTAGACTCGAGAATTAAGCGGGTCGAAACGGTTGTGAACACGTTGCCTGACCGCCTTGTTAAAGCGCTTCGGGGAGTTGTTGGAATTTAGTTACGAGCAGAAAATTCACACGCGTTTACACTTGGTCGTCATTAAGTGAAATTTAATATGAATCAACTCCCCACCAAAGCTCGAGCAGGAAGTTTAGAACCTGCGAACTCGAATCAACAGGTTACATGCTCGAGCGACTTGAGGCAAGGATGAAAGTTTCAACTCGGAAACTTGCACGATCATACTTTGCTTGAAATGCTTTCGTAAATCTTCTACACTCGAGTCATGACCAGTCCAGCAAAATCATCAACTCAAAAACCAATATCGCTTAAAGCCTCTAAAACTTCGGTCAAAAAGGCGGTCAAAAAACCCCTCAAGAAATCGGCAAACGATATTTTCGCCAAAGCAGATGCAACATTAACTCGTGAGTATATCGAATTGGTGGTTGAGGCAATGGGTCGTAAGTGAGTCTTCAAAAATACCTTTTTGACACCAATTTGTTCATTGAACGTTTCAGGCGCACACCAAAAGTTGTGCGCCTTTTTGACGAACTATCTCCTGGGCAAGTCAAGTTGAGTGTCGTGTCATACCTCGAGTTTGTACGGGGTGAAGTTGGGGCAGGACGAACTCAGGACGCGAAAACAATGGCAGATACTGTAGGGAGTTTTTTGATCGAGCCTCTAACGGCTGAAATGGGTTTATATGCTGGTCAAAAAGCCTTGAAGTTGAAACGTGTTGACATGAACGACTTAGCCATTGCCGCCACCACTTTGAAACTGAAAAGAACGTTGGTGACGTTCAACACCAAGGATTTTGTGGGTTTTGCAGGGTTGCGGTTAATTACAGTTGATGAATTGCTCGAGTGATTTTTACTCGAGGTTGGACTTACACCATTCCAGCACGCTTAGAAACGGGATTTTCTCGAGTTTTCCAAACAATGCGTGTTTTGAGAGTTTGGCTTTGGTAAATTTCGGGCTGGTCAAGCCGCACAAGAATTTTGTGGTCTCTCGAGCTTCAGTAAAGATTTGCGGGTGTGCTTGGGTAACTTCGAGCACTTCTGCTCGAGTCACAAGATGTTCTGGTTTTGGCGGCGTTGGCGCGGCTGGCAGTGTGATTTTAACTTTTTGACACGCGCTGCACTGTCCGCAGTCATGGTCGCTCAAGTCTCCAAAGTACCGTGCAAGTTGAATGGCGTAACATTCAGGGTTTTCAAAGAGCGCGACCACGCTGTGAAGTCGTGCCAGGTCTTGGCTTTCGCGTTGCTCGAGTCGGGAAAAAAGTTTTGAGGCGAGCGCAGCGACATCATCAATTGGCTTTAAACGCGTGTACTGGCTTCTCGAGTCGCTGACCCGAACCTCGGCTAGATTTTGTTCGTCCAAATAATTGAGCGCTTTAACGATTCGTTCTCGGTCTTGCCCAATTTTGCTGGCAATCGTGTCTGGCTCGAGCGTGAGCCAATCGCGTCCCATCTTGCCAGCTTTAAAAACATTGCGCAAAAAAGTTTGCCGTTCCGCATCGAATCGCTCGAGCGTCTTGTCAATATTGCTCGAGAATTTCAGTTGGTAAGTGGCATATTGTGGCGTGCCTTGGGATAAAAATCCCAGCAACTCGAGGTAGGTCAGAAGTGTTTTGAGAA
>JANLWR010000637.1:0-13336 GCA_031364625.1 Deinococcales bacterium
TTGCGAACTGCCTTCACGGAGGCTCTTTAGGCACAAGATGAGGTTTTTGTAATGCTCTCGCTTGTCAGCAATGTTGCGCTCTGCCGCAGCCTTTCGTCTATCGAAAAAGTAGGTAAATGCCGCAATGAATAATGCTACCACCACCGCCCAAAATGGAGCAACGCCAGCTTCTAGAAAACCCATGATTTAAACCTCACTGCTCCAAACAATCTTAAAATCATTTGGGAATAGATTATCACTCAAGCAGCGTTGCTGAATGATTTCAGCTTGTCTTTCCTCGAGAATCAGAGAAAAGCCTAAATCTCGAGTTACACCCGCAAAGCCTACCCTTGAACGTTGTAATCTTGTTTCATGCAAACCATCCAAAGCCTCGGTCACACGGAAGCCCAAAAAGCCATTGCCGCCATTCAAACCGAACTCGAGCGACGTGGGAAGGCTGCCGTGATTGCGGTTGCCGATGTAAACGGCGAACTGATTGCACTCCTTAAACTTGATGGTGCAGCCCAAGCCTCAATTCTGATCGCCAGCAACAAAGCCTGGACTGCAGCCCGCGAACGCAAACCCAGCCGTGAGATTGGGCAGGCGGCTCGAGATGCCAGGGACGGTTTTGACCTGGCGTACTTTGGCGACAAGCGCTACATCGGTTGGGGCGGTGGCTTGCCTGTGACTGTAAACAATCAAGTGGTTGGTGCTGTCGCCGTCAGCGGTTTACCCGAACTCGAGGACATTGAACTGGCAGAAATTGGGGTCAAAGCGATCATGGGTTAAGGGCAGCTCGAGCCACTTTTTTGTCAAACATTTTTAAGAACACCAAACCCAACACCATGACCGCAATTTGGGTGAAGCCGCCCAAGTACAAGCCCAGCGGAATGGTCGCCAGCGCCGCAACACCAGCCAGCAACCTCGAGCGGCTGTGGTTGATACCAGTAATCTGCCTAAACCAAGCTTGACCGCACAGGTAGACTGCCACGCCAACACCGACACTCCAGGCGGCGGCTTGGGAAGGGTTATGGAGTTGCGCGATCATTTGCTTGATGCCCGCCGCAGAAATCACAATGCCCAGAATCAAGAACAAATGCGCGTAACCGTAACCCATCATGGCAATTCGCATTCGGGCTGTGCCTGATGCGCCAGCCAGGGCGTGTTCGGCAAGGGTATCGTCGTTGTCAAAATAAATCCACCATAAACTGATGCAAAGGGTTAAACCCAGCAGGCACGCCAAAATCAGGGATACACCAAGTGGTTCGGCTTTTGCGCCAACGCCAATTCCAACCACCGATTCGCCCAGGGCAATCAAAATCACCACACCGTGACGTTCGGCAAAATGGGCTGTGCTCAAAACAAAGCTGCGTTCTCGAGGTAAAAAACTCGAGGAAATCAGGATCACAAACGCCAACCCCCAGAGATAGGCTTTGAAGGGATTCTCGAGCCAGGCTGCCAGCAAAAAGCAAAGGCAAGCGCCAAAGTTAAACGGTGCAATGCGCCAGATTGCCGCAACTGAAGAAGCGTTTTCAGCGTGATTGAACAACACAAAATGAATCACCACCACCATAAAATATGCCAAGGCAAAAGCCAAACCACCTGCTTCAAACGCCGTTGGAATGGCGAGCGCCATCACCAGAAAACCTGCCATCGCCACCAGCAAAAGCGCTCGAGGTTTGGTTTGCTGCATGTTGGAATTGTTGGTCAACCAAACATAACCCGAGTACATCCACCAAATGATTGCCAAAAGCGCCGGAATCCGTGACCACTCGAGGAGGCTGTGCGCCTCAATCACCAATTCGCTGAGTTGCGTGATGGTGAAGACAAAAATCAGATCAAAAAACAACTCGAGCGTGCTGACTTTAACGGGTTCACTCGGAATGTCGGTGTGCATGGGTTTATTCTAAAGCAATCAAATACGACCAGTGTTCGTTGCTCGAGCATCATCAAAACCGTTTCGGAATCTGGAATCGCAACTCCAAACGGTTGGCAAAATGACTGTCTATCAGCGCTTTGATTTCTCTTCAAAAGGGGTTGGAGAATGAAGGCTGTAGAATGCAAAAGTGTTCTCGATGAAAGGAATTCTTATGCAAAAAAATCTTGGTTTTATCACTTCCATGCTTCTTACCGCTTCAATGCTGGCGTGCGCACCCGCCCCCAGTCAACCAGCCACACTCGAGCCTGCAAAGCCAGTTGCAACAACCGAACCTGTTACGCCAACGCCACCAACCACGACCGAACCCGCACCGCCACTCATGACCACCCCAACCCCACCACCAACGACCAGCGAACCAACGCCACCAATGCCGCCAACCACGACCGAACCCACACCACCTGTTGTACCGCCAACTCCACCTGCAACGACTGAGCCAACTCCACCAGCCACCACCGAACCCACACCTCCAACCACCACCGAACCCACGCCGCCAACCCTGCCAACCTCGAGTATCCCCGTCAACGTTTTACCTGTCTCGTACACCGCAACGGCGGGAGATCGCACATACCTTGATGACACTGGCAAGCAACTGACCGACACGGTTTTGGGCGGCGATGTGTTCAACGCCAAAATCACGGGCGTTGCCGCCTACGAATGGGTGGGTTGGGCAAACAAAGACGCCAGTCTGAGCTTTGAATTTAATCAAGAACGCAAATTTTCCAAAGTCAGAATCGGTTTTAACCACAACGAAACCGCAGGAATCTTGCTGCCAAAAAACATCATCATCAACGATCAGGTTTTTCCGCTAAAAGGTAACGAAGTACCAAACTTAAAACGCGGATTTGTCACCCTCGATCTGAACATTGCTGCCAGCAATTTAACCATCAAACTCGAGCGCAACCCAAGCCGTCAGTGGATGATGGTGGACGAAGTGCGCTTTGAAGCCAGATAATCATCTTTAACATTTCAACCTGTCTCGACACATCTCGAGGCAGGTTTTTGGAGCATCATTTACGAAGGCTCGAGTCAAGTTTGGTTTTCTGATCGCAATACAGGTTTATTCTCGAGTCGGCAAATGATCGCAACGCTTCAGTAAGCCGGCAAGAATATTTTGCCCGAACCTTTGCTAACTTGACCGCCATAATAACTGCCGCCCACAAAGTACCAATCCAGTTTCTCGAGCGTCGAAATTGCGTTTTCAACGGTCAAGCCAGGGAATTGGTCAGCACTGATTGCGCCCAGATACCAGCGTCCAGAAGCCGTAAAACCCTCGTTTTCGTAAAAATACTTCAACCAAAATTGCCCGCAACGCAGGCAAACCAAGACGGTGATTTGTCCATAATGTTCGTCAAGACCAAGCTCAATCACATCGCTGAGATTCTGGCTTGGGGATGTCTTACATTCGCAAGTTTTTAAATAACCCACCATGACCGCATCGAATTTGTTGGCAAGCTCGAGAAATTCATGCCCCCAACCACTGCTGAGGCTAACTTCTTGAATTGGTCCAGTAGGCAAAAACAAGACGTTCAAACTGCCCGCGCTGGGAAGTTCTCCCGCCTCGAGTTGAGTGAGCAAACCATCAATTTCTTCCAGGGCATCTCTCGAGTCTTCCCAGGATGACCACAAAAAATTATTCTCGGGATTTGCCAGCAGTGCTCGAGTTTCTAAAAGCACCGCGATGAGATTTTGCAGGTTCATGGAAGCCTTTCTGAGCATTCAGTATACTGATGCCATATGACCCTGGAGCGACAACTTAATTGGAATGACTGTCAAAACACACGACATCTTGGTGGGTTTGTCACCAGCGATCAGCGTGTGACAAATGCTCTGGCGTTGGTGCGTTCCGATAACCTGACGCGCCTGACGCTTGAGGGACAAAACGCGGTCATGAGTGACGGCGTGACCACCGTGATTGATTTACGATTTGCGCAAGAACTCGAAAAGGCAGCCAATCCTTTTGCGGCTCGAGCTGACATGAATTACTTGCATTTGCCGTTGATGACCACCGCACAAACCGAGGCGATGACGGCTGTTCGTGCCGCAACCACCACCAAGGAGGCTTACCGTGCGACGCTCGAGGGATTTGGAGATAACATCGCCGCGATTGTGAACGCCATCGCCGAATCGCCCAAAGGTCGTGTGGTGTTGCACTGCTCGGCGGGCAAAGACCGCACGGGTTTGATGACGGCACTCATCTTAAGTGCCGTTGGCGTCTCAAAACAGGACATTACCAAGGATTACGCCTTGACAGACGAATTTTTGCAGGTTTCTTACGAAGAGGAATTATCCCAAATCACTGACCCCAAAGAGCGCCAGAAGACCGCCGAAGATTTGCAAACAAAACCCGAATACATGCTCGAGACGCTATCTTTTATCGAACAACAGTACGGCAGCACGGGTGCGTACCTGCAAAGCTGTGGTGTGCCACCCGAAACCCTCGAGAAACTCAAAAACCGTCTACTCGAGCCTTAAAACAAAAGCTCGAGATGCAAAACCGCACCTCGAGCCAATTGCTAACTGCTTTTAAGCCTTGCCTGCCGAACCCAAAACCTTCATGCGGTGCGATGCAATTTCTTTCATGAGATCGCGGCTCGGTCCAAGAATTTTGCGCGGATCAAATTCTTTGGGGCTGGCGTTCAAGACTTCACGCACGGCGGTGGTGAATGCCAGACGCAAATCGGTGTCGATATTGACCTTGCCAATCCCGTTTTGGGTTGACCTCGAGACATCCTCATCGTGGATTCCTGCAGCGTCACCAATTTCGCCGCCGGCTGCTTTGAAGCGTTCAGTCAACCAGGTTGGTACGCCACTTGCGCCGTGCATGACGAGTGGAATTGTGGTCAGGCTGGCAATTTTTTCGATGCGGGCATGGTCAATAAATGGGCGACCTTTGCCTTTGTACGCGCCGTGGCTTGTGCCAATCGCAACCGCCAGGTAATCAATACCCGTGCGCCGAATAAACTCGAGTGCCTCCTCTGGGTCGGTCAAAAAGGCGTCTTCGGCGCTGACATCGACGTGCTCTTCGATACCGCCCAAACGTCCGAGTTCGGCTTCGACGGTCACGCCGCGTGCGTGCGCCATGTCCACAACCTCTTTGGTGACGCGAATGTTCTCTTCAAAGGCGTCGTGGCTGGCGTCGATCATGACGCTGGTGAATCCCGCATCAATCGCGGTTTTGCAGCTTTCAAAGCTCGAGCCGTGATCGAGGTGAATGGCGACGGGCACGGACACCCGTGATGCCATGTCTGCCATCATGTGCGCCAGGGTTTCAGTGCCGGCGTATTTGCGGGCGCCCTCAGAAATTTGCAAGATCACCGGGCTTTTTAGCGCCTCGGCAACCTCGAGCACGGCTTGGGTGGTTTCGAGATTGTTTGAGTTGAACGCCCCAACGCCGTACTTTCCAGCGCGGGCGGCGGTTAAGATGACTCCTCCAGTTACGAGTGGCATAGTGTTTCCTCCAATTTGTATTGTAACGCAAAATAGGTTTAGAACAAAAAGTGAACGTTCGGTATGACAAAACTGAAGGTTCGGTTCTGAGAAAAAGCCGCAGACTGAAAAGTCTGCGGCTCTTGAAATACTGTATTCTTAGAAGCTGGCGGCGGTGCTGGTGGCAACGGCGTTGGCGTTCAAGATGATCTCATCGCGCTTGTCTGGAGACTGGGCAAGACCTTCGGCTTTGACCACGGTCACGTCCTGAATTCCAATGAAATTCAGAATGCCCTTAAGATGGTTGCTGGCGTGGGTGAACGCCTCGATTGGCGTGCCCGTAAAGTGCGAGCCGCTCGCCTCGAGAATCACGGCTTTCTTGTTTTCCAAAAGTCCTTGTGGACCCTTATCGGTGTACTTGAAGGTTTTGCCCGAAACGACCATCGCGCCGTCCATGTAGGCTTTCATCAGTGGTGGGTAGCCGAAGTTCCACATTGGGGCGGCAAAAATGACTTTGTCGGCGGCGACGAATTGGTCAGAAAGTACACCCAGACGGGCGACTTTGCGTCCCTCTTCGGCGGTGACTTGCTCGGCTTGACCACTCTGAAATTTGCCCCAGGCACTGAGGACATCGGCGTCAATCAATGGAATTTCTTCGCTATACAAGTCCAAAGTGCTAACAGTATCGTTTGGGTTGCTGGTTTTGTAGGTCTCGAGAAATTTGTCTGCCATGCCGAGTGAGACGGAGTGGCTGCTCGAGCCTGGGTGTGCTGTCACTAAAAGTACGTTAGCCATGTGATTCTCCCTTGTGGTATTGCATGTTGGGTTGATCCCGAATGCGTTACCAAGATGATTACACATTAGCAGTATAAAAAATGTATCAGGGATGACGTGCACTCTGTAACTCGAGCTGCGATTGCGGAATTCCAGCCCAGGCATCCGCCAAAATACCGGCAATCGTGGTCTGCCCTAATACCGTCTGCAACGCCTGTTCTGCCTTGCCACAAGAATCCTCGAGCGATGCCAAAACACCATACGCAAACTCGCAATTTGGACTCTTGGTGTGTTCTGGGAGCAATAAGCTTGAATCATCGTCTTTTAGAGCGGTGTACACACAAGCCAAAGAAATGCCTGAAGGCTCGAGTGCCAGACTCAAACCACCGCCAGGTCCGAGTTTAGAACAGACCAAACCAGCCTTTATCAACGCACCGACCAACTTGCGCACCACCGCAGGGTTGGTGTTCACGTGCTCTGCGATCACCTCGGAAGTCAACAACTGACCCGTTCTCGAGGCGAGAACCGTCAAAATATGAACCGAAACGGCGAAACGTGAATTCACAATTGAACCTCAGATAAACCATTCTCGAGCAGGACGAAATTTTTGTCCGTATTGTAGCCTACCCGAGAATGAATGCCAACAAAAAACGGCAAGCCCCGAAAAGCTTGCCGCCAACCTTGAAATCTTTAAATTCGGATTGGATTGAACGAACTTGGACCGTTGCTGTTTTCGGAGGCGTTGTTTTGGTTTTGCGTTTGGGTCAGCAAAATATTGAAATCGTTGACGCTGGTGGCACTCGATTTGGCTTCCTCGAGCGAGATAAAACCGTTTTTGTAGAGTTTCACCAGGTGCTGATCGAAAGTTTGCATTCCGCGCAAGTTGTCCTCGATCATGGCGTCTTTAATTAACGGGGTTTTGTCTTCATCTTTGATATAATCGCGGATTAAGGGCGTGGCGACCAAACTTTCGACCGCCAACACGCGCCCAGCCCCGTCGGCTCGAGGCAGCAGGCGCTGCGAAAGAATGCCGACCAAGGATTCGGCAAACAAAATCCGAATTTGTTCGCGTTCGTGCGGCGCAAAAAAATCGATGATACGGTTGATGGTTCGCACCGCATCTTGGGTGTGAAGCGTACTGAGCACCAAGTGACCCGTTTGGGCGGCGGTAATCGCAGCCTCGACGGTTTCCTTGTCGCGCATCTCACCGATCATGATGACATCGGGGTCTTGACGCATGGCGTACTTTAGTGCGGTCTTAAAATCGCTGGTGTCAGAGCCAATCTCGCGCTGGACAATAATGCTGCGCTGATTTTTATGTAAAATCTCTATCGGGTCTTCTATCGTAATCACGTTATGGGCGTAAGTTCGGTTGATGTGATCGACAATGCTGGCGAGCGTGGTGCTCTTGCCCGAACCCGTCGGACCGGTGGTTAAAATAATCCCGCGTTCATTGCCCGCAAAACTCTCGAGCAAGGCTGAGGGCAGCCCCAAAGCCTCGAACGACGGAATGGTGTCCGCGATAATTCGCATGACAATCCCGACCGAACCGCGTTGCCTGAAAATATTGCAGCGAAACCGTGCCACCCCAGGAATCAGATACGCGAAATCAAGCTCGTGGCGGTACTCGAATTCCTCCCACTGCTCGGCGTTCAAAAGCGTCTTGGCAATAATCATGGTTTGATCGGGCAACATCGGTTGCGTGCCAAATTGCACCAGCTTGCCATCCACCCGACCTATCGGCGGCGAACCGACTTGCAGGTGAACGTCGGAGGCATTGCGCGAAACCATCGTTTTTAACAGATCAATAATTGAAGCCATGCAAATGTCCCCCTACCCGAACCGCATCTCCCGAAATACCAGGCTCGAGCGTCCTGTTCTTTAACGCTATGCTACAGCATAGTACATACACGGCTTGCAGAATCCCCAAATTGCACACCATCAAAACTAGCCGTTTCTCGAGCCACCTGGGTAGAATGCCGTTGTGACCTCAGCCATAACCCAAGTGAAACCCAATGACCGTTATGGACTTGTTGTGGCAGGTTTTGCAATCCTGACCGCCTTGGCAAGCTTTCTTGTGCCGCTCGGGACGCTCTCGAGGTCTTTCGGTGGCGAGGGTGCGCTGCTGATTCATCCTGGTCGGATTCTGGACTTTACGGGGCGACTTCCACCCACCATGCCCGACTTCTCGAGCGTGACTTTGGTGACTTGGATATTGATTTTGGCACTTTTAACGATGGCGGGTTTGGCGTTCACACGTTCAAAATTCACGCTGATCGCTGGCGTTTTGGTGATTGTTCTGACATTGATTGATATGGGTTTGTTCGTTCGTGCCATCGATTTGATTCAAGCGCCACTCTTGGCGGCTGGTACAGCCTATAGGCGTTTACCGTTTCGCAACCTTGGACCAAACTTGTGGTTGTTCTTAAGCATCTTTGCGGGCATTGCCGCCATCGTTTACAGCCTGGCGCAAAACGAAGCTCGAGCGCGGGCGTTTGCCGCCTACCGAGGTGGACTCGTGCCAGTCATTGCCATGCTGCTCTCGATTGTGGTTGGTGGCGTGGTGATTTTGATTTTGCAAGGCGTTCCAGGCAATGACCTTCACCCAGACCCGGTCTCGAGCTTGATTGGCAAGATTGACCTGCTGTGGTTTTCGTACTCGAGTTTGCTCGGACCGGCGCTGCCCAAGTTTCGCCCGAGTCTGGACTTGTCGGGCATCTGGCAGAGTTTGTCGCTGGCAACGCCACTTATTTTCAGTGGGCTTGGACTGGCGTTCGGTTTTCGCACGGGCTTGTTTAACATTGGTGCACCGGGGCAAATCGTTTTTGGCGCGTTGTTCGCCACCGCCGTCGGCGTTTATATTCCAGGACCTTGGATCATTATTGGACCGCTGGCTGTGGTGGCTGCCGCCGTCGGTGGCGGTTTGTGGGGGGCACTTCCAGGTTGGCTCAAAGCCAGGTTTGGCTCGAGCGAAGTCATCAACACCATCATGCTCAATTCAATCGCGGCTGGTGTTTTGGTGTTTTTGATCGGCGCGAACGATTACAAATTCTTTGGTCAAACCGTGCATTTTCCGTTCAAAGCCGAGGGCGGCGAAGCCAAAAGCGCCCTGCTCGGCGAGGGCGCACGCCTTCAAAACATGGTCGAGCTGTTCGGTTTAAGAACCGGACAAAACCAAATCACGCTCATGTTGCCGCTCGCGTTGATCGGGCTAGCGCTGGGTTGGGTTTTCTCGAGGGGCGATTTTCGCCGTCGCGGCTTGACCTCTGGAATTGGTGTCATTGCGGGCGTGGTGCTCGGTTTAATCCTCCCCAAAATCACCCTGAACATTTCTGGATCGATGACCAACTCTGGTCTGAACGTGTCGTTTCTGGTGTCCTTGCTGGCAGCCATTTTTGTCGGTGTCTTCTTGTGGCGCACCGCCTACGGCTTTGACATGCGAGCCGTCGGGCTTGCCCCCAAAGCCGCTGAATACGGCGGGGTCAACATTGGACGAAACACCATCATGGCAATGGCAATCTCTGGCGCACTGTGCGGACTGGGCGCGACCCATTACGTGCTCGGCGGTGCATTAACCGAATACCGCCTCAAACAAGCCATGCCCGCCGACATCGCCGGCTTTGGCGGCATCACCGTGGCGCTGCTCGGGCAGAACACCCCCGTCGGTGTGATTGTCTCGAGCATCCTGTTTGGGGTGCTTGGCACGGGAGGGCTGAACCTCGATCAGGCGCTCGACAAGGTTTCCAGGGAAATTGTGACGGTGCTGCAAGCCTTGATTGTGCTGTTCATTGCCACGCGCGGTTTCTTGCCGAACAGCTTTTTTAAACCCGCCCCGCCCCCCAAAGAACCCGAGCCAGATAAACCCAAACTCGAGAAACCCGAGGTGAACGTATGAATTTTCGTTCTCCGTGGTTGATCGCCGCAGGTGTATTCATCCTGGTGCTGATCGTGCTTGCGATTGTCGCCCCCTCGAGCGCGGTTGTGGCGGCATTGGCGGTGTTGATTCCAACCACATTAAGATTCACCACGCCACTCTTGTTTGCGGCTTTGGGCGGTTTGTTCTCCGAACGTTCAGGCATTGTCAACATTGCGCTCGAGGGCATCATGCTGTTTGGCGCTCTGGCGGCAGCCGTGGTTGCCCAGCAGGTCGAAGCCCCGTTTTTGAAAGCCAACCCCAACGCTGCCCTGCCCTGGGTTCCCTGGGTTGGCGTGCTTGCCGCCATGGTGGTCGGTGGTTTTGTTGCCTGGATTCACGCGCTGGCTTCGATCAAATACCGTGCCGACCAAGTGATTTCTGGTACGGCAATCAATTTGCTGGCGACGGGCGTTCCAGCCGTGATTTTGCAGTATTTTTACAACAACACCTCTGACTCGGAATCGGTTGTTAACGTCTTGCCTCTGTGGGGCATCGGCGCAGTTCAGTTTTCACCATTGGTCTACGCCGCCTTTTTGATTGTCCCAGTCGTGTCCTATGTGCTCTACCGCACCCCTTTTGGCTTGCGACTCCGCAGCGTCGGCGAAGCCCCGCAGGCGGCGGCCAGCGTTGGGGTCAACGTCATGCGAATGCGCTATACCGCCGTGATTATCTCGGGTGTACTGGCTGGTTTGGCTGGCGCGTATTTAAGCATCGGCAACCTGGACAAATTCAACCGAGGCATGAGCGCCAACCAAGGCTTTATTGCCCTGGCAGCCTTGATTTTTGGCAAGTGGCTGCCCTGGAACACCATGTTCGCCTGCCTGCTGTTCGGTTTTTTCAAAGCCCTGGCAATCCGTTTGGGCGGCGATGATATTCTGCCTTCCGCCGTGGTCGATGTGCTGCCATTTATCCTGACCATTCTGGTGCTGGCAGGGTTTATAGGTCGCTCGAGGGCACCCAAAGCGATTGGAAAACCGTACCCGTAATGTACGCCGCTCGAGACGGCATGAAAGACGTGATTTATGAACCCCAAACTGATTTACCATCCTGAAGTCAAAACCGCACTCGAGAACAAACAACCAGTGGTGGCGCTCGAGAGTACCGTCATCTCGCACGGGCTTCCGTATCCCTTAAACCTCGAGACGGCGCATCAACTCGAGGCTGAGGTGCGCACTGCGGGGGCGACTCCTGCGACCATCGCGTTGCTTGATGGGCGAGTGCATGTTGGACTTGACGACGCGCAACTCGAGTTGATGGCGCAAGGCGGGATCGAAAAAGTCAGTCTGTGGAATTTACCCGCGATTGTTGCCAAACGTGCTCATGGTGGAACAACGGTGGCGGCAACCGCACATTTGGCGCGATTGGCAGGCATTGACGTTTTTGCCACGGGCGGCATTGGCGGCGTCCATTTTGATGCCTTCGACGAAAGCGCCGACCTTCCCGCCTTGGCTCGCACGCCGATCATTGTCGTGTGTGCTGGCGCGAAAAGCATCCTCAACCTTCACGCGACCCTCGAGCGACTCGAGACGCTGGGTGTTGCCGTGATCGGCTATAAAACCGCCAGCCTGCCCGCGTTCCACACGCCGCACAGCCCGTTTAAGGTCGCGGCACAACTTGATTCGCCACTCGAGATTGCAACGGCGTTTTTGGCATCGCATGATTTTGGGTTGCATCAAGCGATTTTGGTGGCGAATCCTGTCAGCGAAGGATTGCCTTACGATCAAGTCGAACGCTGGGTTGAAGCCGCCAACCACGAGGCGCGGCGCGAGGGCGTGAATGCCAAAGCCCTGACCCCGTTTTTGTTGCGGCGACTCTCGAGTTTATCGGGCGGCGAAACAGACCGTGTGAACGGAATTTTACTGCGTGAAAATGCGCGTTTGGGTGGAGAAATTGCGGTGGAGTTGGCGAAATTACGGGTCAGTCTCGAGCCAGCATAATAATGCTAAATTGAACCCATGATTTCAAGACTAATCCTCAAAAACTTCAGCGTTTTTGAAGAGGCTGATTTGCGTTTTTCACAGCACCTCAATGTCATTATTGGCGAAAATGGTATGGGAAAAAGCCATTTGCTTAAGTTGTTGTACGCAACTGCTTCGAGCAGTCAAACTGTAAGTTTGGCTTCACGAACAGGAAAAGAAGAATTCCAGCGTGTGATTGCTGACGGATTGCGTGATATTTTCAAACCCGACAGCCTTGGACGTTTGGTGACCCGTCAACAAGGACGCAACCGTGCTGATATTCAGGTTCAATTCTCTCAAAAAACCTGTAATTACAGTTTTGGTAGTGTCGTGAGATGATCTCATCCCCCATTTCTTGGAATCACGAAACGCAATAACTCGAGCGTCCCCCACACATGATCGGTAATACCAGCCGCCATCGCAGGAGTCCGAGCCAAATACAACCGCCGCCCAACAGCTTGCTCGAGTTTTATGCGTAAAACCCTGGAAATCCTTGAGAAATTCAAGACCATTGTCACCCACCAAGCCAAAGAATGTCTTGCTTCGAGACTCCTCGCAAAAGCCGTACTCTTACGAACTTGATACGCATTCATACTCCGATTTTGTCAGGTTGGAACGTTCAACTGCACTGGTGTTAATCTTAAAGTCACCCATGCGCCTTAACCCCTTCGACACGCATTTCTTCGTTCCATGAGCAATCAGGGTATTGACTGCGACAAGACGTTTTCCTTCGTACTCTTTTTTGACCACCGCATGCGCCACACCCCGAGGAATACGAATAATTGTTTTCTTCTTGCCTTGCTTGTTTTTACTTGAGTATTTTCGACCATAAACTGTGCGAAATTCGTTTGGTACGAGATAAAACCATCACTCACTGCCACTCAAGTTACGCAAGCCCTAAAAACGCGCTAGATTAGAGCCTCCTGCGGTCACAGGAGGCTTGCAATGAATCTAGCAAACATCGCCGTCTTCGTCCACGTCCAACTCAGCACCACCTTCAACAACACCTGTCTCGCCTTAAGCCAAACAACAAGCAGTTCGGTCTCACACGACCAACTCAACCGCATCGTCAAAAAACAAGATTTCGTCGCGTCTTGATGCCAAACATGCACCTAGCGGGCGGCATCGCGGTTTACTCCAGCCTCATCTGGGGCGAGATTCCCAACGGTGGGTATTTGATCTTGGATGACACCATCCTACAAAAGTACACCCGAGGATTGAGTCTTGTTTTTAAGCTTAAAGACACCAAAACAGGGGGGTTCATCCTCGGTGTGAATGTTGTACTGCTGGTCTGGACAGATGGGACTCAAACCATCCCTGTGGCGTTTAGAATCTACTCGGGAA
>JANLWR010000647.1:0-7599 GCA_031364625.1 Deinococcales bacterium
CAAATTCTTAAACTGAACACTACGTTTCTTAAACAATTCATCCAGATTTCGCAAGACACTGATCCCAAATTCACGTTCGGATTCTATTGCCACCACTATGGCATGAGGCAAACTGTGCAACGCATAGCGTTTAAATTCCACGCCTTCCTTAAAATCAATCAAGTACAACTCGAGTTCAGACGGACTGTATTCTGTCGCCAAAGACATAATCAGCGCGTGAAGCAAGGTGCTTTTACCCGAACCTGTCCGCCCAGCGATCAAACCATGATGTGCCGTTGTACCATCTTTTCCAAACTCGAGTTCTTGCAGTGTTCTTGCGCCCGAAGGTCCAAGAATCGCCTTAACACTCTCACCCGTGCTGCCGCGCCACCATTCGCTGGCGGGTTTCGCAATTTTCTCGAACGGCACTTCGACCCGACTGGCATTCTGCGCCGCTTTACCAATTTGATCGAGCAAGGCATTCATGATGTCTGGTGCTGGAGGTTGGTCAAAAGAGAATTGCACAATGTTTGGATCTAAACCCTGCCAAGAGAACGAATCCCCGTGTTGCTCGAGGATAAACGCATTTTGCTTTAAGTCGTTTAAAGTAAACCCGTAAGGCAATGGTTTATCCTGATCCACCAGCACAAGCGTGTACACCCCGCACCGCGCCCCATTCTGGGCAATGCTGACCAAACGCCGCGCTGCACCTTCCGAGAAATTGGTTGGGAAATCAAACACCACCAGCAAGCGCAACGCCTCCGGCACTGGCGCTTGCGCGTTGTACTCCTGAATGCTAGCGTATTCGTTTCGCAAATACTTTTGAATCACGTTCTCCATGTGCTCGGTCAATTCCGCCAGTTTCGCCTCAATATGCTGCGGTTCGCCCCAAGCCCGATTACTGACCAATGTTTCGTCGTATTCGGTTAATTTCATAAACATTGCCGCGTTCTGTCCCAAACCCACAGGGTCAATCAACAACAATTTTAGTTGCCCCGCAGGAATACTGGTTAAGGCTCGAGCCACCACATTCTGAACCCCCGCCACCGCCGCCGCCCGTCCAGCCGCAGTGTACGAAACCAGTTTGACTTGCTCGAGTGGTAATCCTGCGGTGAATGCAAAAGCGTGTTCTTGAAAATTGGCATTGGCAACCCCAGCCCGTAAAAGTGCTGGAATACCCGTTTGATATTCGGTTTTGAGATCGTTTTGAATCTCTTCAAACCATTTTTTTGCAATGGCACGTTTTGCATTGGTTTTGGAATCTTCAGAGTCCGTGACAGGGAGGCTTGAGAATAAAGTACCTAAGCCGCTCCAATCCACTTGTCCTTTCAAAATTTTTTGTGACCACTCGAGCGATTTGTTTTGCAAACCCTGTGTGGCTGCTTGCAATTTGTCTTGCTCTGTTTGTAAAGTGAATGCCAATTCTTGCTCGAGTTGCGCGAGATTTTGCTGGTACTTTTCGGTATGCTCAATAACACCTCTCTCACGTAAAATCTGATCATTGGCAAGAAATTGCTGCATGTTTTTATACAAAAATAATATAGAACCATCACGCTTATGCAAAGAAGTTTCAAATTCAGAATTATAAAATTTTATTTCCGAAGTAATAACAATAATCGAAGATATTACTGTTGAAATTCCAATAATATTAAGTTTAGAGTTTTTCATTCCATAATTTATTGCTAAAAATATTAAAATTCCTTCTATTAAAATGACAATAAAAATTATTAAACCCGTGTTATTATAAGATTTTATTGTATATTCACCAGAGTATATTTCGTTAGATAAGTAACCATAAATTTTACTAATATTTGTCGCTCTATCTTCGGGTAGAGAGCTTGTTGTTGGATTTATTTCTTTAAATAAACTTACATCATATTCTGGAAGTGGAATTGTACCTCTTTTTAAAGATTTTGCCGTATCTTTTGCATTTTTTAAGATACTTGTCATCTCATTTAGTTGTCTTTTTGCATCCGAATCTAAGTCTGCAATTCCGATCAAAGATTGATGTTGGAAGGCTTCAAATTCTCGTCGTTTTTTTGGAACATTTTGTTGTATTTCAGTATTTATAGCCTCAATCACGCTTTCTTGTCTCGAGATAACTTCGAGAATCGCAAATTGCTGTTCGGCTTGCTCATTTTTTAAGTTCATTTTTCCCCCACGGACGCAATAATGCTGCTTAAACAATTTTGTTTCGCCGCAAAAATCCTGTGAAAACCATTGGTCACAACGTACTGCTCTCCTCGTCTCTCGAGCCGAATTGGTTCATTCCATTGCTGCACTCCCAAAAACGCATCGAACACTTGCCTGAAACCTTTCGCTGGACTTAAACCAAGGCTGGCATCCAAAGCATCAAAATAATCTGCGGTTTTGCCTTGTTGCACGGCGGGTAAAATATCGTTGTAAAACACTTGCCAACCGCGCTGCATTTCTTCTAGGGACACTTTCTTAAAATCTTGGGCGCTTTTCACATGACTGTCAGAATCATCGATTTGCTCGAGTGGCACAAACGCCCAGTCTCCACCCGCAAAAGGTTTCGCAAAACCCTCGGGCAGCCAGAACGGGTTGGCGGGTTTCTGGTTGATGCTGGGACTTAAAATTCCTGCCAGCGCTTCAAACACCCCAAGTGGCGCACCAAAAGCGGCATCCACCAATTTCGTAAAATCACCAGCGTCAGCGCTCGAGGTGACATTGCTGGTAGGCACTGCCGAACCCGAAAGACTGATTTGCGTGTAGTCTTGCAGCGTCCCACTCAAAAAATTCAGGTGATTCAAGCTTTTAACCAAATCCGACTCGAGAAACACGTTCATGTGCTGCGATTGCTTTTGAAAGATCAGAACTTGCTCCTCGAGTTTCCGCAATTTCTTTTCCACCCGAACCAACGCTGCTTTCGCCTCGAGTTCTGCCTGAACTGCCTTGCGCCAAAAATTGCGCTGCATTGAACAATCTGGCGCGTGATAATGCCCGTCCTTGTCGGTGTGACCACTGGCTTCACACGCCGACAAAACGGTTACGGCTTTTTCAACCACGACCACGCACCGCCGCCAAACCCCTTGACGTTCAACCCGCAAACCCTCGAGTTCCCGTAAATGACGTTGAATTTGCAACCCAAAACCTTGCAAGTTCTCGGAAATATCGGTTTCAAAACGTTTTAAGCTCATTGCGAGACGTTGCAGGGCGGCAATGTCACGAAGGTTTGCGGTGGTCATGATCTGCCCAGTAGGAAAAAGGAAGCTCGAGGGTTCCCTCTCATCCCCGACCCTTCTCTCCTAGGAGAGAAGGGAGCTTGGCTTACCTGTTTTGGGGCTGAAATGATGCTCGAGAGACTGTTGCTTAAATGAAAATTAAGTTCTAGAACCCTCTTCCGCTTGCGGGAGAGGGTGGCGAGCCTAAGCGAGCGCCCCAAGCCCGAAGGTGCTGCTGTAAGGGGTAAGAAGTCGGGTGAGAGTTTACGGACGAGAATGTTCACTGTGTTTTGCGATTTGACAACTCGAGAAACACGATTTACGCTCGAGGTATGGCGTCCTTGACCGAAGTTCAAAGACTGATCGCGCAATTGTCGGCAGCCGAAAAAGCTTTGGTGTTGCAATGGGTTGCCAAAGATTTGCAAGGTGCTTTTGCTGGTATTGAAAGTAAAACCGATGTCAACGGCGGCGAGGCTTGCGTGGTGCGTACCCGCATTCCCGTATGGCTGCTGGTGCAGTTGCGTCGCGCTGGTGCATCCGAAGCCGATTTGCTGCGCGATTACCCCACACTTCGTGCCGAAGACCTGACGAACACCTGGGCGTTCGCGCAAGCCCACGCGGCACAAGTTGAAAATGACATTCTGGCAAACGAGGCAGCGTGAAATTGTACGCCAACGAAAATATCCCACTTGGTTTGGTGCTCGAGTTACGCCGTTTCGGTCATGATGTGCTAACCACTTTTGAAAGCGGTCAAGCGGGACAAGCCATTCCAGACAATGCCGTTCTCGAGTTTGCCAGATTGCAACAACGGGTGGTAATAACCTTAAACCGTCGTCATTTTGTGCGTTTGCACCTCGAGCAAATCCCACACGCGGGTATTGTGGTCTGTTCCGTGGATTTGGATTATGTTGCTTTGGCAGCACGGATTCATGCCGTGTTGCTCGAGGAGATGACTGGGGTTTTGCTGCGTGTGAATCGCCTAAATTCATGAATTACCTTTGGTGGTAAGGTTCAATTCCTTTGAGTTTCTTACGCAAATAAATCTTTTGCTGCTCACTTTTATCAAGAAAACGAGTAATTATTTTGGCAGCTTCTTCAAATTCTTGTGAAAATTTTTCGTATTGCAAATCATTCCAAGATGCTTTTAAATCTCGCTGTTTTGCGTTAAGCCGTTGTGTTTGTTCACGAACAGTTTTTGTAAAAACATCTAATACTTGAATAAATTCTTGAACTTTTGACGGATCGATGTTGATAGAGTTCATACCACTCCCTTTCCAAGTTGTACCGCTCGAGTCATTGGCTATTGGTGTTAACTCGAGATTCCAAAGTTCTTGTTTGTTCCACGTGAATGGGTGCAAAAATGCAAAATGAGACCAGATGCCCCAACGGTAAACTTGAAGACCAGGTTCGCTTTCTTTGGATGGATTCCAAAGTTTGATACCATGAATCTGTTTTCCCTCAAAGTGCCAAGTCTCCTCGAATTTGCTTGGGTCAAATGGCAATTCAGCTTCAGCAATGTGCCGATGTCGGAATGCTCGAAAAGATTCAAGCGGTTTGAATGGTTGAAAAGTCCAAGGTTTTTTTACAAATCGCAATTGAACACGGATACCGTGCGGGGAATCATCTGCCATTCCAACCATCACGAATCGATTTTTTGAGTTCATTGCCCAAAGCGCTGCCCGCATCTCGGAATCCTTGAACAAGGGCTTGCCGCATTTCCACAGCTTCTTGGTACTGTTGGGCTTGCCATTTTTTTAAGAGTGCCATGCCTTCGTCATCGAGCACGATTGAAGCCAGTTCCATTGGATTTTTACGAAGTTTTTTGGTAAATTTTTTATAAAAATCAACTGTTTTAGAATCGTCAAGTTTTAATTCTCTAGCTTTCACGCCAAGGTTTTCAATAGCTTGCTGTCGCCATTTTCTCTGGTCAAGTGTCAAACTCAAACTTGGATACGCACCAAAATAAAAAAACAAGCCGATGGTAACAACCAGCATCACAAATGTAGAACCACCAAAAATAAGCCCGACAATAAGTCCAGCAATTGCAGACGGAATCAACAAAACAGGCAGGGCTTTGGTCGCAGCACTGGCTCTAGCGCCACGAACCATAATTTCTTTATTGGGATATGGAACGCCACTAAACTCGAGACACACTGCTTTAAGAATTTCGCTTCCCATCAAATCGGTAGCATTATTTTCTTCCATAAGAAACCTCAGCGTGACTGCTTTTATCAATACTCGATGGGTTCGGAAGTCCAAGAACCACGTCGGTCTACAAATTGCGCTCGAGCTATCGCATCACCAAAATCCTGATTTGGTTTGATCGCAACAATCCACAACGAACCCGTCTCGAGATTTCGAGCGTAACGGTAGTAATGATCTCGAGTGACTGTCATCATGATATTGCCAACGTCCGCGTTGCCTACGTTTTGCCACTCTTCGTCACGCATATTTCTCCTTGAATTTTTTATGCTTCATATCAGTGGTTTTAATTCGAGCTTGTATCACTCATCGTTTTGGTCCAGGATAGATATTTCCCTTGGGTGGCATTGGTTTATTACCATTGCCACTGGGATTGGGTGTTGAATTCGGACGTTCTTTAGGTGTCTCGCTGCGTCCACCTTCGGTTGGTGGTTTTTCTGGATTTGGCATAATCACCTCAATCTGAGTACATTATTCCGACGGTTTTATACGAATCGCTGCTGCACCTTGGGCATTGTCTTGCGTTGTTTGACCCAGGGCAACGGTAGCAATATTGCTGGTTGCACTTACTGCACTCGAATATATTTGTGTGGTTGCCACCGATAAGTCCTGCACTTGGTTTATGAGAGCAATTTGGACAACTGTGATACACACGTTCTGCCATTTTTCCCACTCCTTTCTTGTTGCTAATGACAAGAGTATGAGGAGTCGCTGATGGCAGCTTATATACACAAGATTAAGACTTTACAAGCTCGTACTTTTTGCGCTTTTTGTCAATCCAGTGGCTGTGCATCCCAATCAGGTACGCCTCAACCTTCCCTTCAAACCCGTGAATATCGCAGTGCCACTCGAGGTCTTTGGACAAGCGGTAAACACCAGTTTTATTTTTGCCAGATTGCACGGCATCATCTATTGGCAAGAAAGTATTGAGGCGTTGCACGGCTTGCCACACTTGACGGCATTTGCTTTTGTACTGTTCGTTGGTCAAGTCAAACCAAATGTCGTTGACCATTTTTTCGGTGGTACTGCTGTGTTGATGCTCGAGCAAGTACACCAGCACCTGAGCACCCAAGGAAACAACGTCTAAGTCGTCAACCATGTGACCGTCGGCAAGCACTTCGAGTACACCCATGACTCGGGCTTCGATGCGTATTTTCTTGGGTGTCGGCAGTGGCTTGGGGGTGTCTAAACCACTTGCGGCAGCGCTGGCAAAAAGTTCTGGGAACACTCGAGCTTCTTCTCGTGCCAGCCTAGATTGCATGGGTACGCCTTGCAATGCCTCGAGCATTGCGGGAGTATTGCCAAGTTGTCGTTCGAGTTCGGCTTGTAAAATTTGCAGTAACCACGCGTCTGTTCCGCCAAGGTTTAAATCTTGCAATTCGTTTTTGGTAAGGTCTATTTGATCCTCGAGAAGATGCGCGGCGGCACGTTCGAGTTGCACCTCTTGAAGGTCGTCAGGTAAGTATCTCGCGGCAAAAATCAGTTGCTCGAGCGCTTCGTGTGGGCGGTTTTGAAGGCGGTACGTGCGAGCAAAGTTGAGGTAAGCTTGTCGGTAATCACGGTCTTCTGTCGCTTCTTCTATGGCTCGAGCATAGGCGGTTTCGGCAGCTCGCCATGCGCCACGCATACAATGGGCTGCGCCCAAGCCTGTCAGGGCAACGGTTAAAAACCCGTGTCCGCCAGGTTTTTTACTTTCTATTCGGGCAATCTCAAAATGCCGAGCGCAATCGTCGTGACACTCGAGCAAGTCTATAATACCAAGGTTGTAATGGATTCGGGCGTACTGAAAAGCGTCGTTTCGGAAGTAAACAAGGGCATTGCTACAACAATTTTTTGCTTCCCCAAAAGCATGTTTTTTGTGCAAAATAAATCCCTCGAGCAACAAACCCAAACCGTAGTTTCGGTCATGCGGACTTTGACGGTACTTGTCTCGAGCGTCTTGCCAATCTTCATTACCCATAAAATACCGTGCAAGCATCAGGCGTTGCCATGCCAAGCATTGTGTTTGGTTTGATAGGTCGGGTTGTTGTACCAAATCCTCGAGTAACTTATGGGCTGTCAGGGTATTGCCGCGCTGAATCAAAGCCCAGGCGTAAGCAACCGCCACAACAGGAGCGAATTCGAGTGCAAAAACGGTTTGAAAGCGTTGCACGAAATCGAATAAAGTATTTGCATCTCGAGCCTCGCACAATGCTGTTGCATAGGCTTGGGCAATCTCAATCGTCGAAAACAG
>JANLWR010000668.1:0-1909 GCA_031364625.1 Deinococcales bacterium
GCAAAATTTTGAGTACCACCTGGCAAAATCCGAATTTGGGCGCCCGTGGGTAAACTCGCAGGGGATTGCCCCGCCACGGTGTTTTCGGTTTGTTCTTCTAGGCTTTGCACGAAAGCATTGTCACTTGTGGGTTGCTTAAAAACCAAGAACGTCATGGTGAAACTGTAAGCATCGCCCGTTGCTCCAGCACCGCTCGAGGGAACTCGAACCGCAATGGTCACCGAACCATCGCTGCTGTTGTTGTTGGCTTGAATGTTGCGGGTGTTGGCGTTTCGTGCCACAAAGCCGTAAGCCAGAAGGCTTTCGTTGTTCGCCAAAGCAGCGCCAGCCAAGCTGGTCAGGTTTGTCACTTCAGCTTGGCTAAAAACTTGTAAACCTGCGTTGATTGCATCCACGCAAGGCGCAACGGCACAACCTGTGGTTTTCATGGCGTGGCTGGGTTTGACAGCTCGAGCTTTGCTGGTATCGGTCAAGGTTGCGCCACCAAAGTTTGTGATGTTTTTAACAGCAGTTTCGCCAATATTGCCCGATTTGACGTAAGCCACCAGGGTCAAACGGTTGATGACCGCACCCGTACCGTTACTGATCGGAAATTGCGCCGTTAAAAAACGTTCATTGCTACTCGCGGCGGTGATGGTCTGTGCAATTCTCGAACCAACGTTAAAATTCAGTTGATTTTCGTCAAGCAACACCGCTCGGGATTGTACGCCGTTTGTGGTTGTGGTTTGGGTTGGTGTGAATGTGGCTCGAGCCGCTTGTGCTTGGCTATCGAAATCGACCTCAAGTTTGCCAAGCAAAGGTTGGTTGGCAACAGGTTGGACACGGGTTTGCGAACAGCCAGCAAACAATGCGGCACTCAACATGGCAAGAATAAACAAGCGTTTCATTATGTTACCCCCTCGAGAATTTCACTCAATTGCAAAGGTGAGACAAAAAGAGCTGTGCCAATCCCGAAGGAAGCACCTGTTATACCAAACCACTGGGGAAGAAGCTCAAAACGCGGCGGTGTATAAATTATCCGTTTTGAATAATTTGTTTATCATTTTTTAAATATACTACAAATATAAAATTAATCCAAAAGCATTTTTCAGATCAAAAGTGTCTTTAATTGCTTCATCAAATCAGCCGCACGATTTGAACCACCCAGCAAGCTGATTCGTGCCGCGACTTTTGGCACGTAACCGCTCGAGATGAACTGCTGCAAACCATTGTCCATTGCAGTGTTTTTGAATTTTAGATGGGTTCGCTCGAGTTGCGCTCCAAATTGAGAATAATAATCTCGAGCCAGGTGTGACCGAAGCAACAACGAATCGCTCGACCAGTTGACTTTGACCACGCCAGCCTGGACTGCACGCTCGAGGTCGGCATCGGGTAAACCGCTCGAGCCGTGCAAGGCAAGTCCGATCTCACGTCCGATCAGGTTTTTCACGAAATCACAATGGGCGGCAATGGCGTCGCTCGAGAAGGCTGGAAAACCAGTTTCGCTAAAACCGTGGATTGTGCCGACGCCTGGCGCCCAAAGTTGAATTGCACCTGGGAATTCGCGTTCGACGGGGGCAATCAAGCGTTCAGCAACCTCGAGCGGGGTTACACCATCATCGACGCCCGCTTCCATCTCGAGGGTAATGATACGGTTGCAAACTTTGGCTGTGCGGCACAGCTCGAGAATTGCGTTGATGTTTTCAGATTCTGAAAGTTCGCTGGAGTCAAGTGAAATGCTGGTTGGTGAAAGCTTGAAACTCGAGCCGCCCATTTGAACTTCCAAACCGCGCACGGCATCGTTGAGGAGCGGCAAGGCTTGCGCACCTTTAATGTGATCGGTGTGGTAAAAAACTGGAATTTGAGCGTAACGCGCATCGTTTGCCAGCAACTCGAGCTGCGTCAAAAAGCGTTTCATGCCAAGCCACGG
>JANLWR010000699.1:0-3816 GCA_031364625.1 Deinococcales bacterium
CACCTCTCCCCCACTCCATCCACATCCCTCACCACCGGCGCAGAATTACTGCCGCCGATTTTGGCTGGCCGCGAGACCCTGGTGGTGCGCCAGCGCGTGTCCGAGTTGTTTGTGCTGGCAGATTGACATTGAGGGCGGCACAGCGCATGATTGCCAACGACTGGACGCTGCCTACCAAAAATACGCCTGGACGCTGCCGAGGTGAGGCTATGAATCTCGAGAATGTCAAAACAATCGTGATTGCCAGCGACGGAAAACTGCACGAGGCTTCCCTGGATGCTCGAGAGCAATCGATGCTCGAGGCTGTGGACGGGGCAATTCGGGCAAATCCGAACTTTGAGACCCAGCTTCCAGATGCGATTCTCGAGCACGTCGAATCGATGCGGGGCATCAAAGAGACCGACGACGGACGGCTGTACTTGCGTTACCGCACCAGCAAAAATCCTGTGCCGCTCGAGTTTTGGGGTTGTCTGGCAAAAAACCCGAGGGTGGATTGGGCTTCGGGGTTTGTCCATGTGACCGAAGAAAACCTGGAAGAAATTCTGGTTCGAGAGACGCAAGCAACACAAACCTCGGGTCAAGCGACTGCGAATCCAGAACTGGTGAACGCACAGAGGCTTGAGTATCAAGCACCCACCATAAAACCTCTAAAACCCGAGTAAATCGTTAACCGACCTCGAGTTTGATGCCCAATGCGGTGCGCGGCAAAAAACCGTGCAAGTCTGATTGAAGATACTGCGCAGCGGTGGCGTCAAGCTAACGGTTTTTCGGGCTGACCGGCGTCAAGGTCGGCGGGATACCAAACCTCGAGTGTCAGATTTCGTGCCCGGGTTGCATCGGAGGGTTCTAAAGTTTTCACGCCAACTTGGTACGTGCCTCGAGCCGCTAAAGGTGGGGCGGACGCAGAGTGACCAGTTCAGAGGTCATGGTGACTCCGAAAACCATTGGTTAACATCAAAAAAAATCACGGTAAACAGCAGTTTACGCCATAAAGCACCACAACTCGAGGTGGTGTATAATGAAATATCCTCGATATCAGCTTTTCGTTCATTCGCCGCATCTCCTCGAGAATCAGCCGATCATTTCCCCGGACATGTCAAGCTCGAGGCAAGCAATCTGGACTGTCTTTTACGAGGATTCAATCAAGAAAAACGCCTGTTTCGAGACTGAGGTTTTCGTCGCTTGAAGTTGTTCTCGCGTTTCGCAGACTGGAGGGCACAAGGATGCACGGCTCGTCGCTTACGGGGTTGGTCATGGTCGAGGAGCATGAAGCCAGTGATGAGGTCAAGGTCATCTACGATGAGATCAAGCGAACCATGCAGGTGCCGTTCATCCCGAATGGGATGAAGTCGGCGGCGATCTCGCCGGCAGCCCTGACCATTTACTGGAACATGTTTCGGAGCTTCTTTCAGCACTCGACCCTGCCGCAATCGCTCACGTCCATGATCCTTTATACGATTGCCGAAACCCGGCACTGTCAGTATTGCAGTGCCACCAACGAATTGACCTGCCGGACTTTGGGGGTTGATGAGGAAACGCTCTCTGCGCTGGTGAAGAACCTGAACGAGGTCAATCCCGCACGGGTGCGGACGATCATCGAATTTGCCGTCAAGGTCTCGCAACGCCCTCAAGAGCTGGTTCCCGAGGATTATGATCGGGTGCGAGCACAGGGTTTGACCGATGCCGAACTGGTCGAGATCATTCTGATTGCCGCCATCGGCAATCTCAATGACACCATCGCGGATGCGCTCAAGGTTCAGGTCGAAACGTCCGTGACTGAAGCCCTTACTCAAAGCAGACGCTGAACGGCTCGAGCCATGGAAGACGCTCTTAGCAGCCAGACAGACCCAGAGGTTCAAGCGCCATGACCGAACCCAACACCAATACTCAGATCCAGGCTGCCCGTTACGGCACGCTCTCCGAGATCGTGCTGGCGATTGCCCAGACGGATGATCTGAGCCGCCTCAAGCAGATTGCCAGTCGGATCAAATGGGTGCTCGATTTTGACCGTTGCACGCTTGCCCTGCTCGACCCTGACGGTCAGGGTTACGGGCTGCAAACCCTGCTCGAGACGCGGCGCGGTGTTCAGGCGACCAACCTCGAGCGTGTGCCGCTGGATCAGGGTCTGCCTGGCAGGGCAATGCGCAGCCGACAGTTGCAGCTTGTCAGCGCTTCGGTAGCCGAGCGCAGCACAGTCCTGCATCCGGTTGATCTGGCACTCTGGGATGGTCCGCCAGCCACGCTGCTGTCGGTGCCGCTCGAGACTTCAGGTCGCGTGCTTGGGGCGCTGACCTTTGCCACGACGCGCCAGGAGGGTTATGACCGCGAAGACATCAAGGTGGCTGTGATGATCGCTACGCATCTCGGGCTGGTGATTTACCGCGCCTGGCAGACCAGCGAACTCGAGCGTCTGGCTTCGTTCCCGGAATTGAATCCGGGACCGGTCTTCGAGGTTGATCTGGAGGGTCAAATTCACTACCTCAACCCAGCGGCAAAACATATCTTCCCAGAATCTTCCGAGGCTCGCGCCCAGCATCCGTTTTTGGCCGACCTGGCGGGTGTTGCCCGAAACTTCCGCGAGAGCGGCAAGACCTCGGCGCTGCGCGAGCTGCAAATCGGTGAAGTCTGGTACCTTCAGACTTTTTTGGTGGTGCCGGGCAGTGACCGCCTGCGCTTTTACGTGGTGGACATCACGCAGCGCAAACAGGACGAGGAGGTGCTGCGCCAGCAAAACGAGTTTCAAATTGCCTTGCAGCAGACCAGTGCCGGCTTGATTGGTCGGCTCGACCTGAACGAGCTACTCGAGGACATCGTCAGTCGCGTCGGGCAACTGCTCGGCACCGCGCACGGCTTTTTGACGCTGCTTGATTTGGAACGTGGGGCGCTCGAGCAGAAGGTCGGCACGGGTGTCTTTGACGGCTGGCAAAAGCTGCACTTCGGGCGCGGTGAGGGCGTTTCGGGTCGGGTCTGGGAGACCGAGCAGGCGGTCGTGGTCAAAGATTTTTCGACCTGGACGAACCGCTCGGCCAATTTTGATTACAACCTGATCGAGACGGCGGCGGTCGTGCCGCTCTGGTCTGGTCGTCATGTAATCGGCACGCTCGGCATTGCTTACGACACTTCGGCGACACGAGCCTTCCGCGAGGGGGATGTCGAGTTGCTCTCGCGCTTTGCCGAACTGGCGGCGCTGGCGATTGACAACGCCCGACTGTTTGCCAGCAACGCCCGTGCCCGCGCCGAGGCTGAGGAAGAGGCGCGGCGGCTGGCACTCCTAAACCAACTCGGTCAGCAGATGAACCTGGCCGAAACCGAGGCTGGCATTCTCGAGGTCGTGACCCAATATGCGCCGCAGATCTTCCCGGCGGCGCGGGTCAGCGTGGCGCTGCTGACCGAGTCAAAAGACAGCCTGCGGGTGCTTGCCGTGCACGGTCTGGCCACCAAGCTGACGGTCGGGCAGGACGTGCCACTCGAGGGCACGCTGGTCGGCGCGGTCATGCGCGAGAAGCGCGTGCTGGGCACGCCGAACCTGCTCGAGAGCGAGACCCTCGATGCGCGGATGCTCGCCGAGCTGGGCATGCGAGCCAGCATTTCCGCACCGCTGATCGTCGGCGAGCGCGTGCTGGGCACGCTCAACGTGGCTTGCAACAAACCGGAAGCTTATTCGGGGCGCGACGAGGGCTTCCTGGCGCAGATCGCGGCGTTCCTCGGCACGACCCTCGAGAACAACCGGCTCTACCGCGCCGCCCAGGAGGCGACCGCCGAGGCCGTGGCCGCCAACGAGGCCAAAAGCGCCTTTCTGGCGACGATGAGCCACGA
>JANLWR010000709.1:0-5516 GCA_031364625.1 Deinococcales bacterium
GAAGCGGAAAATCCAAAATGCAGGCGGGAGGTACTTAGATCAGCGCTTCGGGGCGTTTGCGTTGCCAGTAGCGAATCAAACCATCAGCCGCCATCAAATACGGCGTGGCAAGTTGATATCGGGTATTCATGGTGCTGTCACTGGCGCTCGAGATTTCCTGCCCCGACATGATCTCGATGCGTTTCGCAATCTCTTCGCGCCCACCGCCCAAACGAAGCACCTCGAGCGAAAGTTTCTCGAGATCGTTAATGTTTTTCTCGAGGTTGTCAAAATGTTGTTCCATGTCAGTAAATTCGCCGTAATGCGCAACCAAAATCCGTGAGGCATTCAAGCCGCGCAGGGTTTTGACGCTTTCGCGCCAAACGTTAAGGTCAATGTCAGGCGCGGGAGTTGGCGCGACCACATGAGTCGAGCCTTGCAAGCGCACGCCGCCAACATCGCCCGAAAAAATCGTGTCGCTCACAACGTATGCAAGATGATGAATCGCATGTCCTGGGGTGTAAAGCGTCTTAAACTCGAGTCCTGAAACATTCAAGGTTTCACCACCCTCGAGAATCGTCAACTGGTTTTCGGGAACGGCTTCAAACTGTCCCCAAAGCACGTCCATCATCGAGCCGTAAATGCGGGTGGCGGATTCGATCAGGCGTTCGGGGCGCAACAAATGACCCGCGCCATTTTTGTGAACGTAAACTTGCAAGCCCAATTCTCGAGCCAGTTGTCCTGCCGCGCCCGCGTGGTCAAGGTGAATGTGGGTCAGCAACAAATGCTTGATGTCTGAAGCTTCAAAACCCAGTTTTTTGACGCCCGCATAGAGTTTTGTTAGGGTCGCACCAGGTCCACAGTCAACCATCACATGACCCGATTCGGACGGGATCAAGTACGCTCCGACCACACCAGGCGTACCCATCAACTCGAGGTCAATGGCGTGAACCTTCATGCTTTTTCACCAATTTTTGCCGTCAATATTCCAATGCCGTCAATTTCAACCTCGACCAGATTGCCCACGTGCAATTCGCCCACACCCTCGGGCGTACCTGTAATGATTACATCTCCAGGCTCGAGCGTCATGAACTGCGAGACGTAATGAATCACGAACGCGACATCGAAAATCATTTTGTCGGTCGTGCCGTCTTGCCGGGTTTCACCGTTCACCCGGGTTTGAACCCGCGTTTTTTGCGGCTCGAGGTTGGTTTCCAAATGTGGTCCAAGCGGTAAGAATTTGTCTGAACCTTTGGCTCTAAACCATTGCAAATCGGTTTTTTGTTTGTCGCGTGCAGTCAGATCAAGCGCACACGTCCAGCCGAGCACGTGCGAGAGTGCGTCTTCGTAACTGACTTTTGAGGCTCGAGATTTCATGACCAAACCAAGCTCGCCTTCAAAGTGAAACGATTCCGTCCAGCTTGGGTACGGCACAGTATCGCCCGAGAAGGTCAGGGCGTTGGCAGCTTTAAAAAAAAGTCCTGGTTCGGACAACAACTTATTGCCCAATTCTTCAATGTGCGCCACATAATTTCTGCCCACGCACACGATCTTGCTTGGCGCTGCGGGTGCAAGAAGTTTGACGCTCGAGAGACTGACTTTAGCGCCGTGATGCTCGAGGTTTGGAAAACTTACGGGTTGAATGCTTTCACCCTCGAGAATGCCCCAGCTTGTATTATTTTCGGTTTGGAATCGAACAATTTTCATGGTTTTGAAAGCTTAACACCTCGATTCAACTCGAGATTCGGTCAATCCTCAATCTCGAGGGCGAACCTGAAGAGAAAACCTGATTTTTTCTGTCCTGGACGCCAGTGTACAAATTATGTTGACAAACTAAAAATTTGTGCTACCTTAATAGCAAGCACTTCGAGGTGCTCGCCGAAAATAAAGTCAACCCGAAGAAATCTCGCACTGAATCAAGGAGTAATATTATGTCTCGAGGAATTAACAACGTTTTATTGATTGGCACACTGGCACGCAATCCCGAATTGAAGTACACGCCAAAAGGGATCGCGGTGCTCGAATTTACTGTCGCCGGTGACAGCCGCACCGTCGGCTCTGACGGTCTGGAACGCAACGTGCCGTTCTATCAACGCAGCAGCATTTACGGCAAAAACGCCGAAGCCCTCGCCGAAACCTTAAAAGCAGGCGATGCCGTGCTGCTCGAGGGAACGCTTGAGTACCAAGCTTGGGAAACCGAGGACGGTGCAAAACGCTCCAAAGTGGGCGTTCGTACCAGCCGCCTCGAGTCCCTGCAAAGCGGTTGGCGCAATGCCGCCCTTGTCACCGACGCCATCGGCGGTTTACGCCTTCCCGATGCGGTCAATGAAGTCACAGTCTTGGGCAATTTAACCAAAGATGCGGCGGCTCGAGTGACCCCAAACGGCAACAATGTCACCAACCTGAGCGTTGCCGTGAACGAAAGCTGGCGCGACGAGAACAACGTCTGGCAGAACAAAGCACATTTTGTGGACGTGACCGTCTGGGGCGAAATGGCGCAACTTTGCGCCAACCTGACCAAGGGCGAGAGCGTGCTGGTGGCAGGGCATCTGAACAACGATTCCTGGACGGATCTTCACGGGCAAAAACGCAGCGCCACCAAAATCGAGGCGCACCGCATTGAGATGCTGATGCGAGCACCAAAAACGGCAGAAGCGCCACAAGCTGCACCAGCACCACAACGGGCAAGCGGTAAAAATGCGCCAAAAGCCAGCCGTGGTCGTCAAGCACCAGCCAACAATGCCGTGACCGAAGACATGCCGTTCTAAAGCCCAAAACAGTCCCTCGAGAAATTCAAACTCGAGGGACAAACTTTTCGCACATCACGGGGTAAAACCATGAGACACGCTTTTTCGCATTTGACGAGCCATGACATTGACTTCTCTATTCTCGAGCAACAATCACTTGCGGTTCTGGCAGGGATTTCTGAAACAAGAACCTATCAGAAAACCTCCGAGGCTCGAGATTCAAAAACCAGTTCAACTCGAGTTCGGATATCTCAACCAAAACGTCGGGCTTACGTCAATCACTGCTGGAAATGCAGCACCGATATTTCATCGAATGCTTGCAACCGATGCTCGAGATGCCAGTTTTTTTGCTGCCCGAATTGCAAGCAATGCCTGTGCAGAAAGTTGGACAAAGTTGTTGTTTGGCAAGGGCGGGAAAAGCTTTTGTAAATCTCGAGAAACAAAAGAACGGCAAGCGTATTATTTGCGCTTGCCGTTTAATGCTATAAACCATTCAATTCGGTTTTTAATAAGCGCTGTCATGGTCTGGGTGAAGGCTAACAAAAACCACGTAGTCACCGTTTCGTTGAACCAAAGCACGACATTTTTGAGTAATGCGAAGACTGTAAAACCGCTCACCGTGTGTTTCTCGAGCCAGTTCCCAATTTAATCCCGAATCTTGATAAACTTGATCCCAAGTGAAAGTCAGTAATTTTCGTAAGGTTTTTAGCATTGCAAGTTGGTCAGATTTTTCTAAAGAAAACCAATCTTTCTGAAAATCAGAATCGTTCAAGTCGAGCATTGGTATTTAGTGGTGCTCGAGAATCTGTGCTTCCAAAGCATCTAAGGATTTGGTACGAAATTAAATCCGTAAATGCGGGTGATGACTTCTTGACCATAAAACGCACCTAACGGGCATGGTCGTAAGCATCACCCCTAC
Source organism: Deinococcales bacterium (assembly GCA_031364625.1). GTDB lineage: Bacteria > Deinococcota > Deinococci > Deinococcales > JAAFIG01 > JANXTZ01. Next base: position 3,646 of record JANLWR010000709.1, read on the forward strand.
GCAAAAACATTGTCCTGTAGGGGTGAACCTCGTGTTCACCCTTCCGAGGTAAATCGGGAAGTTATTGAATCCCAGTTCCTAAATCAGATTCTGTAGGAGCTTGATTTTTCGCCAAGTATTTTTCCAATCGTGCCGTCACCTCTGGCGTGTACGCCCACATCAAATGATCTGGAATGACTTGCACGGGCGTTACCAACCAACGACCATCTTCTAAATGCTCGAGTTTGACAACTTTACCCGCGTAAGCTTTGCCCAACGAGATTTGCCCACTCGAGGAAATGGTTTTAATGTCGCTGCTGGTTGATTGTGTCATAACAAGGCATTATAGCATTTTTGTTGCAAAGTACGAGTTTAGGTTGAGATACGCTCGAGATGCAAAAGAACGGCAAGCATTTAAGGCTTGCCGTTCTGATTAGGGTTTTACTGCTCGAGATTTAGTAGCCTTTGACGACCCACTCGTCCAATAAGGTTGTGTCGAAACTAAATCCAACGGTCATTACGTTGGTTGCACTTGTCCAAATCACGCCTTGACTGCGATCCTCTCGAGGATTCAAAGCTGCGTAAGCATTGGGATTGTCATTGATGTTGATTGTGCCAAGTGCGCCGTTGATGCCCAGTTTTCGTGCCATATAATCAGCACCAGTTGTTGTATTGTAACCACTGCCACTGACGGCAATTTCGTTGGTGGTTTTGTTGACATCCATTGCAGTGCAAGCTTTGCCACCTGTTGCGTTTGAAGCACCAAAATTTGCAGCGCCACTCGAGCCAAATGTTGTGTCAATTGCACCAGCAGCCAGATCGTAACGTGTGACGACACAGCTTCTGTCTGCTTCGCTGCCGTATGCACAATCGACTGGACCACAACCCGTTCCTGTTGCCACCAAGCGAGTGATGCCCCCTGAAGTCTGAAGTCCCATTTCATAGAGAATGCTGGCTTGTGCAGGATCGCCTGGAGTGGTATCAATTGCACCGTTGGTAATGTGGGTTTCGATTGCGCCAACGCCACCCCAGGTTGTATCGAGCGCTCCAGATTGGTTATAACGAGTAATGGCAAAAGTGCTGATGTTTATTGGCGTGTATCGGATTAAACCACCCGCATAGATTCGGTAAATTCCTTTTGTTGCCGCAGTTGCGGCACGCTCTTCAATCAATACATCATCCAGTCCGTTCAGGTACTGTGAATGCCCGAGTACAGCCAAAACATCTGTTTCAGTGCGTCCACTTGCACTTGGACTGATGCCAAATGTTGTGTCAACTGCTCCCGAACTTAAGAAACGATGCACCACAAAACGGGCACGGCTACCGACTTGAACCGTTTCTGGACCATCAAAGCCACCAGTCACAATTCTGTCTCTCGAGTCAATGGCAACACTCCCAAAGTAATCATAGTTTGCGTCGGTCAGCGTACCCACGGTCTTTGGGAATCCAGCAATCGCAGTACCGCTTGGATCGTATTTCATCAGTACGGCTTGCGTGTTGGTGGTGGTGGGTCCGCCTGCGTAACCAACCACAACAATGTTCTTATCCAAGTTATCGAGTGCCACATCTACGGCAACATCGTTATTGGCACTAAAATTCTCTACTTTCGTCCAAAGAATGGTTGTGCCGTCTGGAGCGTAACGTCTGACCGTAAATTCTTTGCCTTGAGTTAACGAATCGCTCGAGCCAACCACGATAAAGTCACCGTTTGAAGCTTGCACCACAGATTCGGCACGGTGCAAATTGATCGGAGGTGTCAAAACCAGAACGTCACTTGAGGTGTTGTTCTGCAAGTTCGAGTCGCTGCTGTTCAGGTAACTCGAGACTGTCGCAGTGTTCGTGATGTTGCCTGTAGCGTTGGCATTTGTGGTTGCGTTGATGTTAATCACAAA
>JANLWR010000719.1:0-2429 GCA_031364625.1 Deinococcales bacterium
CGAGCACCTCGAGCGTCAGCGCCATGATTGTGTTTCCATTCGGTCCTCCCAGGATGACCAGGTTTGTGAGAACCCAAGTATTCTGGGCATAGACCGCCAACAGACCGTCAAAGTGTCTACCTGCAAATGACGATGCGGATACACTCAGATGACCTGCAATACTATGCTCAAGTTGCTGTATTTTTAAGGAATTGGGAATCAATAAATTCCCGATTTCGTGGGAAGGGTGAACACAAGCGACCATGCCCGCAGGTGCGTTTTATGGTTAAGAAGGTCATACACTCCGACTTAAGCGAAAATAGCGTTCTGGACTCCTAAAAGTCACCCCCTGCGAAGTAGGGGGTCGCCGCAGGTAAAAGAATTCTCAGCACATATGATGACTCGAGCGTATCTGGTCATTGCGGCGGGGGTCGTGCAACACGCAATCGTAAAACGAATGCCGCACGACCCCTCCGTCTCTCGTTTCACTCGAGCCACCTCCCCTACTGCGCAGGAGAGGACTAAAAACACTGAATTTCTATTGTGATAAACGAAAAATTTGCAGATTTTATTTCAGGACAAATCAGATGGCTCGAGAATCACAACAGGTCGTTCGTACCGACCTGCAAGCTGCGTCCAACCTCGAGCGCCCATTCGGAATACACGCCCTCCAAAAACTTCTTGGACGTACCGCCACGCTCACGTAATGCTGCCACGTCGTACTGCCAGGTGACGAGTGGGTCCAATTGATACGCTCCACCCAGCGCGATCACGCTCGAGTTCCAGCCGAGCGCATGACGTAAGGTTTCGACCAATTTCCAAACCGCCTTGTTCGCCCGCCTTTGCGCCGCACGGTCTACCGCGCTCGGAAAGAACGCCGTATTGATTGCCTCGAGTGTCGCCGTACCTTCAGATTCGAGCAGGAACACCAGCAACTCCGCCAGCCGACCCGCAGGCGCGAGCGTGACCGCACGACCATTGACACTGACTTTCACACTGCCACACGCCCGCACGACCACCGTTAAACCAGTCGGGTACTCGAGCGGAACTGGCACGGGCTGACCCGCCGCACGCAACAACTCGAACAGCGCCGTCCAAAACCGAACCTCCTCTCGGGCGTGCAAGGTCTGGGTTGGCAAACCCATCATGATTTGCAGCGCCTCCTCGGGTCGCCCCTCACGCCTGGCGAGTTCGGCACGACACAAGGAGTCCAACCATTGATTGGTCCCAACCACGGGCACGGTCATTGCCTCGAGCGCCCGCCGCGCCCGAACCGAATCGTTCAACCTTAAAAGCACCAACGCCCGAGCCATGTGAAAATCAGGGTTGTTCAGGTCGTCCTTGGTGACACCAAGCTCGAGCGCCTCGATGGCTTCGGTGGCGCGACCCGCAAACAACAACGTGCGAGCCAAACCGATCAGTGCCGTGACCCGATCATACGAATCGTTGGCTAGACGGATGGCTTCACGGTAACAAAATTCTGCCCGAACCCATTCGCCGCAAGCGCGACGCACACCAGCCAGACCGATCTGAATGTCGGCTTGCATCGAAAGGGTTTTCAGGTTCTTGGAAAGCCGTTGACCCTCGAGAAAATGACGTTCCGCCTCGGGGAGATCAAGGTCGCGCAGGTAAGAGATTCCAAGGTTATAACGAAGCCAGACGAGCGAAAACGAATCGCCTTTGAGGAGAGATAACGCCTCGAGCCAAATTGCTCGAGCCTCCTGTGGTCGCTGGCAATTTTGAAGACAATGACCGAAATTTAGACATACCAGCCCCCAACTTCGTCCACTCAAGAATTCCTTTGCCTCCAGAAAATAGTTCTCCCAGGGATTACCGAGTTTGAATAATGTCAACCCCATTCTCGCCAATGCGCGACCTCGAGATTCACCAACTAAAAACGGTAAAACAGACTCAAGAGCCTGTAATGCTCCTAAAAAGTCGTTTTGCACAAATAAGCCTACAGAACGAGGTAAAAGAAGTTGCACCCGTTGTTCACTGTCAATATCTCTAATGGCACACGCTGTAAATTCCAACAATCGGTCAAAATTATTTGTTTGAGTCAATACCTCCGAATAACAAAGTGCCAATGGCAACAAACTTGACAGTTTTGCATTGGGAATGCGCTCAAGAGAATCTAGCAAGATTGTCCAATCTTCTGAAGAACGAATTTGCAAAATCCAGGCGGAGACTATTTGGGCAACATCTTCCAACCGACCCTCAGAGATCAGGGCGCTTATTGACGATTGAAAATACAGCGATTGTGTCTTTCTCACGATCATTCCTGACACTCGAGATTAACTCATTTCTGACGTATAGAGCAGACAAAGCAAAGCGGAGAGAAAATCCTCTCCGCTTTGCTCAATAAGTGTTGTGTTCGACAGGGTTTTAGCACATTCAAGGGATTTAGCACTGTGGGCAAGGTTTTGTATCATCTACGAGCAGAAAATTCG
>JANLWR010000735.1:0-7609 GCA_031364625.1 Deinococcales bacterium
ACGATTCAGAATCAAACGAAGCACCTTTGATTCTTTCAGGTGGCATCATTCGTTTTGATTACCAAGAATGGATTGATGCAGTACACCAAAATCATTTTGCCTGGCTGGCAAAATTTCACAAACCCGATCAGGTTTTTCTAGCCGACCTCGAGAATCCTTGGGTGGTTCAAAAGCGTCAAGAGTTGAAAGCACTCCTTACAAAACAGCTTGTTTTTTAAACTCAAGTTCTGCAACTTTCCCCAGCTCGAGAATCGCACGGTTCACCGCGTTATGCTCGAGAAAATCTGTTTGGTATTGGCTTGGAACGTCTTCGGTGTTGGTGGTTAAAACCCAATTCACCAAGGTTTCCAAATGCTGTTTTGCTTCAGGTTTCTCGAGCGTCATCAACAGTCTGGCGTGTGTCCACCAACTTTCGGCGCGGTAAAAATTGGTGCAATCGTAGGTTTTTAAAAGTTCAACCGCTTGGCTGCTGTGCATGAATGCAAGCTCGAGTTTTCCGAGTCGGTCTAAAGCTTGGGAAACTCGAGTGTGTGCTCCAATTTGCAAGCCGTTCAACTTATAACGTGTCGCTAAATCCAAGGCGTTTTGGGCTAACTCGAGGTTGTGGTCTGGCGTGCTGATTTCGGCTTCACCAAGCTCGAGTTCGATGCGGCTGAACGGGCGGGCGTTGGCGGGTAACAGTGACCGCACTCGAGTCTGGTCGTTTTGTGCCTCTAATCTCAAACCAGTTTGAGAATGCAGCTTTGATCTCAGCAATAAAGCATCAAACAGCATGTCTTCGCGCAAGTCAGGCACGGTCATAATGGCTTCGAGTAATTCCGCCAGACCCTCAAAAGCGCCAAGCCGCAACTTGATCCGCACCTGATGCGTTTGCGAGTACGCCCGCGCCCAACCGAGTTCGGGTTGTGACAGCTCGAGCGCCCAGTTGGTAATTTCCAGGGCTTCGCCGTACTGGTCAAGGTCGAACAGGCGCTGTCCAGTGTTGGAAAAATTCATGCGCATCAGCACATCCGCGCCTTGAATCCGCTCGCAGGTTGCCCGCACGATGCGGTGCTGCGCCAGGGCGTCGCGCACCAAACCGATGCGCCCGAGGGTAATGCCGAGCATGTTGCGGGATTTGGCGGCGGCGAAATCATCATTCAGATTCTCGAGCAAGCGCACGCTTTGCTCCAGATGTTCGCGGGCGGCGGCGTGGTCTTCGGAATCTCCCGCAATGATGCCCAGGCGTCCTTCGGCTTGTGCCAAACTGCGCAGGTCGTTCAGGGCTTTGTAAATCTCGAGGGCGGGTTGCAGGGCTGCTACGGCGGCTTGGTGTTTGCCTTGCCGCCATAGACTTTCGCTCAGTCCATTTTGCAAGTCGGCGCGAACGCTGGGTTCAATGCTGTGCTCGAGTTTCAAGCCTTCGAGTTTCAAGCCTTGCAGCGCGGCGCTTTCGGCTTGTGGGGCGAATTGCCAGGCGTTTAAGAGTTTGACTTTTGCCAGCCAGGACCTGGCGCGTTCGGCATCGTTTCGCGCCAGATCAAACAGGGAATTCACCAAATCCTCGAGTCGCTGGGTCACGTCAAAAGAAATGCGGTGATTGGCGGCTCGCTCGAGCGCGGTGAAGGCTTGAGCGGTGTCACCAATTCGGATCAGCGCTTGTCCGGCGCGTTCGGCAAACTCGGAGGCTTCCGAGAGTTGGTAGCGTTTTTGGGCATCATCGGCGGCACAGAGCAACCAGGGTATCGCATCCGTTTGGTTGCCTCCCGCCAGCCAGTGTTCCGCAATTCTGGCAGCGTCACCAGTGGCTTCAAGAAATTCGGCACAGCGCTGGTGCAAAAAACGTTTGACACTGAATGTCATGTTGTTCTGGACACTCTCGAGCAGCAAATCATGGCTAAAGCGTTCGCCGTGCATGATTTGCGCCGTCTCGAGTTCGGTCAAGGCGGGTTGTAAATCCAGGATGCTCTGCTCGAGCACGAACGCCCCAAGCTCGAGGCTAAAATCTGTGCCTGCAATCGCGGCGATTTGCGCGAGGCGTTGGGCTTCCAAGCTGCGCCGCTCGAGGCGTTGATGGGTGATTTTGTGTACCAATGCTGGCAAGCGCAGTTGCTCGAGCTTTCCGTGCAGGGCGTCTTGCTCGAGCAAATCTCGGATGGTTTCCAGGGCGTACAATGGATTGCCGCCCGTGGCGTGTTGCAATTTGGCTGCTAAATCTGCTGGCAGGTCAAGCGAAAGGTTGGCGAGCAGTTCTTCCAGGGCGTTTTGCCCCAGGACGTTCAAGTCAATGATTTGAAGTTTGCCCGTTGCCGCTGATGACTCAATTCTGGTCTCGAGATCGGTGTTCAGCTCGCCAACACGGTAGGCGCTGATGGTACGAATACCCATTTGCTGCAAGCGTTCGGCGTTGAACTGAATGGCTTCAAAACTGGCGGCGTCCATGAATTGCAAATCATCGATTGCCAGGGCTTTCATACCAGTGGCGAAACGTCGTTTAAAAATGCTCAAAATCGCTTCAAAAAATCTTAATTTATCGGCTTCAGAATTGATCGGTGTCGGAGCGACAGGACTAAGTTCGGGAATCAACCGTGCCAATTCGTTTTCGACCCACACGGGCAACTCGAGGTCTGAGGCTTGACTGAGTATCTGGCGTAAACTTCTGGACAGGCTTGACATTGGCACACCTTTGTCGCCAGGGCGGGCTTCGATCAGGTCGTAACGGCTTTTGCTTTTTAAAAAATCCAGCATCAAACGCGTTTTTCCAACCCCAGGCACACCGCGAATCACAATGTTGATTCCTGCCCGCCAAGCCCGCTCGAGCAGGGCTGTTTCGGTTTCGCGTCCGACCAGGTTTTTTGGGTTTAAAACAACTTGCGGCAAGTTGATTGAAGTGCTCTGAAAATCGTGTTCATCGCGTTCGAGAAGAATTTGTAAAGCTCGAGAATCGCCGCTCAAGCCAGTTCCCAACTCGCGCTCCAAAAGCGATTGCAAATCCAAAATCGTTTGAAGTGCCAAGGCGCGGTTGCCACGTTTTTGATAGACCCGAGCCACCGCACGGTGCGCCTCCTCAGAGATTGGCTCGAGGTTGACCCATTCTTGCGCCCATTCGAGGGCTTGGCTGGCATCCAAATGTTGTAAGGCTCGGCGGTAAGCGCCGATCCGTGCGGTGCGCCAGCGTTCGCGCTCCACCAGCAACCAGTCGCTAAACTCTGGGCAATCTTCAAAATCCAGACTTTCAAGAATCTCGCCGCGCACCGCGATCAAACCAGCGTCGTCACCCAGAAAGGCTCGAGATTCCAGCGTTAAAGTGTCCACCTCGAGCTTGGCGTTTAAGGACATGCGTTCACCTGGGTTGATCAGGTCGCTGCCAATCAATTTTTTAAGACGGTGCAAGCACTGGCGTAAATTGGCTCGAGCACGGTCTTCGTCGGTATCCGACCAGAGCATCCCCGCGACTCTGGAGCGCGTGATTTCACCCTCGAGTGCCAGCAATGCCAGAACGGCGGCGGTTTTGCGCTCCAAGTTGTGATGTAGACCAATGCCAAGTAAAGTTGCACCGCCGAGCAACTCGAGTCGCAAACTTGGTGTGGCAACATGTGCTGTAATGGCTTGCACCTGCATGTTTTTATTATGCCGCGTTTGAGTTTGGTGGTCATGAAGAATGCAAAAGATGCGTGAATGGAGTGTTTTTGTCGGCTTGTGATGCCGAGCGTTTTCGCAGCACCTCAACCGCCACGTCCTTAAAAATACCTGGAATCGGTGCAAAGGGCTTATGGACCCGTACCAGCACCGCTTTCAGCCGTTTGTGCTCGAGCAGCACCTGTCTGGCAATGTTTTCGGCGAGGGTTTCGATCAGGTTGTACTTTTTTCCCGTCACCTCGAGTTTCACAATTTCAAAAATCTCGGCATAACTGACGGTTTTCTCGAGTCGGTCATCAATGCCAGCCAGGTCAAGTTGCAATTCCAGGTCGATCACAAACCTGCCGCCCAGTTCGGCTTCGACGTTGAACGCCCCATGAAAGGCATGGAACTCGAGTCCAGTTAACAAAATTTTATCCACAAGGTTATCCACAATCTTTCCAAGTTATCCACAGGTCTTGTGGATAACTTAAAGGTATTTTGACATGGCTCAGCCAAAAGTGTTCGTGCAAAGATTCAGACGCTCAAATAAGCCTTCAGCCTTTAATGTTCCTTAAAAAACATCAAGTGCTTGCTCTGCACACCTCAAAAACTTTTATTCCAGTATTCTCGAGCTGTGTTGTGAGTTTTTTTCAAGTTGAGTTTTGTTAGAACAGGTATTGGAGCGCAGATGATGGTCTTGAAATCCCGAGCTTTATGGTTCAAAATGCTGCTTACAGCACTTGTTGTGTTGTCAGCAGGGGCGCAAGCCCAAGTCTGTTCCAACCCTGGGCATGACGGACCAACCTACTCGAGCAACGGTTACTTTCCTGGTACAGGAACGGCGGCTTCGGGACAGAAAGTTGTCACCGTTGGCGCGGCTCGAGTGGATGCCAATGCTTCCAGCACAGCGCTGGCGGCGGGCGACCAGGTTTTTATCATTCAAATGCAGGATGCAATTATTAATAATGCCAACAGCATCAGTTACGGCGATGGTTCGACAGGACGCGGCGCGACCGACATTCGCAACTCTGGACGCTACGAGTTTGGCGTGATTGCTGGCGTCACTGGCGGCACAGTCACCTTGCGCGATAACCTGGCAAACACCTACAACAGCGCCGTAGCCACGACCACGACCACACGACGTTCATTTCAAGTCTTGCGCGTGCCTCAACTTTCAACCGTCACGTTGTCGGGAACCATCAATGTGACCGCCTGGAACGGCTCGACGGGTGGCGTTTATGTCCTCGATGTGGCAGGCGATTTGAACATGGGCGGCGCGACCATTGACGCCTCAGCCGCAGGCTTTCGTGGCGGTGGTGGCAAGCAGGGCAGCGTCATTATTCCTGGTGGTACAGATTATGCCACGGCTGCCACTGGAACAGCCTCCACCGAACTTGGCGCGGTCAAGGGTGAAGGTTTTGCCGGTACGCCCAAACTGGTTCGGAGTTCAGGAAGTTCGCCTTACAATGGTGTTTCATCGGGTTTAACGGGCGGCGATCTGGGTTATCCAAACAGCCTCGATCAATCCAGGGGTGCGCCAGGTAACGCCGGTGGCGGTGGAACCAGCCACAACTCGGGCGGCGGTGGCGGTTCAAATGCGGGATCGGGTGGCAAGGGTGGTTACAGCTACGCTCGCTACAACCCAACTGGAACTGGCACAACAGGCTGTGGTACGGCGTATCGAACCCTGACCTCTGGCGCAACCACCTACTATGCCTGCGACGGCGATCAGGCTCGAGATGTCGGCGGTTTGCCAGGCAAAGAGGTTGCACCAGATGCGATTCGTTTGCTGGCGGGCGGCGGCGGCGGCGCGGGCGAATCGAACAACTCCAACGATGACAACCCCACGGTTATCCAAAACAGTGGCGGTAACGGCGGCGGGGCTATTTTTGTTCGCGCCAGAACCATTTCGGGTACGGGTACGTTGCGTGCCAACGGTCAAGGCGGTTTGCCCGCCGGACGTGACGGCGCTGGTGGCGGCGGCGCTGGTGGCACGATTGCGATTGCCACGACCACACTCAACCTTTCGGGGGTGACCGCCATTGCCAACGGTGGGGCGGGTGGCATCTCGGGTTTACCGCTTAAAGGCGCAGAGACCCAAGGCTCTGGCGGCGGCGGCGGCGGCGGCGCGATCATCAGACCGACGGGGTCTACTTTAAGCGCCAGTTCGTCTTACAGTGCAGGTACAGCCGGTGTGAACGTCCCAGCCACGGGCATCACCAACACGTACGGCTCGAGTTCTGGGGCGGGCGTTTCGACCACGTTTGATTTTGTCAACGTTCAGATTCAACCGCCAGGCACGTGCGCACCAAACATCAGCATTTCCAAAGTCACCACCACGCCCTCTCGAGTTCAGGGTGTGGATTTAACCGCCACGTACACGATCACGGTGTCCAACACGGGCAATGCGGCGGCTCAAGGCGTGCAGGTGCAAGATGCCCTGCCAAGCCCGTTCAGCTATGCCAGCACTGTGACCATCACGGCAACGGGTTCAACCCGAACCAGCACCACCAACCCGACAGCCGCCAGCGCCAACCCCTTGTGGAGCGCCTGGGATTTGGCGGCGGGTCAAAGTTTGGTGATTCAATTTTCGGCAAGCATTAACGCCGCGACGCCAGCGGTCTATCAAAACTCTGCCACAGTCACTTTTTTAGACCCATTGCGCACGGTTGCAACCACCACCATCAGCGCCACCTACAACGGCAACTTGGCTGTCAACACCGGCGACGATGTCACGGTCACGCCCGCCGCCGATCTGGTCGTGACCAAAACAGACGGCATCACCAGTATTCAAGGGCTGGCACTGACCACCTACACCATCACGGTCAAAAACAATGGACCGTCGGCGGTGACCGGCGCGGCATTTAAAGATCCACTTGCTGCCAACATGGTCAAAACCTCCGTCAGTTGCACCTCGAGTTCGGGCTGTCCTGTCGCCGCCAGCGTCACGATAGCGGCGCTCGAGGGCGGCACGGGTATTCTGGTCGATTTAACCAATGGTCAAACCTTAATATTTAGTGTCACGGTGGCGTTGACCACGGCGACGGTGGGGACAAACGTGACCAACACGGCAACCATCAGCCCACCGGCTGGCACAACCGACCCCAGCGCGGCGGCAGGTTCAGAAAACACGATCTCCGACACCGACACGGTTGCCAGCCTGCCCCCAACTTTAAGCGGCACGGTGTATCTGGATGCGGATCACTCGAGCGGCTTTACGACGGGCGAAACGGGTATTTCTGGTGTGACAATTACCTTACAACCAACCGTAGGACCAAATATTGTTGTGACCACCAATGTCAGCGGCGCGTACACCAGCAATGTGTCCCCAAACATGAATTACACGGTGCTTGAAACAGATTTGGCTGGTTATATCTCCACGACCTCCAATACTTTAAACGTTGCGGTTGCCTTAGCAAATATTATCAATCAAGACTTTTTTGATTACCGAGGCTCGAGAATCACGGGCACGGTCTTCAGAGATGACGGGTACGGCAACACCACCAACACCCTGACCGCCAATGATGCGCTGCAAAACAACACTGAGCCAGGACTTTCGGGTATTGCCGTCAGTCTCTTGAGCGGCGCAACCACGATTGACGCGGCGTTGACCGACGTGAGCGGAAATTACACCCTCTGGATTCCTTTTGGGTCAGCCGCCAGCCTGAATTTGGTCGAATCTTTGAATCAGTACGCCGCAACGGGCAACAACATTGCCAGTGCCAGCATTTACAAAGCCGTAAGCCTGAACGACATCAACGCCTCGAGCTTCCCGATTGCCTTTATCGGAGGGCAATACTTCACGGCTTACAACTTCGGGCAAGTGCCCTTGAGTGTCTTGCAACCCAGCCGCACGGGTTCCGCCACCAGCCCAGGCACAACTGCGTACTCGCACCTCTACTGACCAGGAACATTGGGTGTGGTCAACTTATCCACCCTCTCGAGCGCTGGCTATACCGTGCAGTACGCCCTGGACACCAACTGCGACGGAAACATTAGCCCAAGTGAA
>JANLWR010000268.1:0-1734 GCA_031364625.1 Deinococcales bacterium
CCTCGAGCGATCCGTTGTCCACGATCATCAGTTCATCGACCTGCTCGGCAAGTTTGACAATGTTTTCAAAAACGGCGTTGTCAGGGCGGTACGTGACCATCACTGCGCCAATCCGTAATTCCGCTTCGTTTTGTCCCAGGTCATTCACCTTTATGTCTCCTGACGGCAAGAGGCAGTCTAACAGTTCAAGATGACGCTGTTGTTAACCCCAATAAAAGCCGGCAAGCCAAATCACCATGCTAAACTTTTTGGGTGCTCGAGAACCTCAGTATCATCATACCCGTGTTCAACGGACGGTCGGTGCTCGAGACAGCCTTAAATATTCTCGAGCGCGATGCACAAGATGCCGAGATCATCTGCGTTGACGGTGGCAGCACCGATGGCGCTTTGGAACTGATCAAATCAAAAGCTTTTGTTCGGCTGCTCGAGGTTGAGAATTTTGGTTGGAGTCACGCGAACAATCGTGGTTTTGAGATTGCCACCAGAAATGTCTTGCTGACTATGAATTCCGACGTGTTTGTCAATCGAGAAGCCCTGGAAGCAATGGTTTCAAGGCTTCTCGAGAAGCCGCAACTTGGCGCGGTTGGTCCAGTGATCAAAAATTTGGACGGCTCGAGACAATGGGTTTTTGGTTTGCTGTATAGGTTTAATTGGATTAAAATTAAAAATCCAACTCGAGTCGACCTCTTGCATGGCGCTTGCCTGATGACCCGCCGTGACGTGCTCGAGAAAATTGATGGTTTTGACGAGAATTTTTTCTTTTACAATGAAGAGTTTGACTGGTGTTGGCGTCTGGGAAAGCAAGGATTGAATCTCGAGATTGAACCTGTCAGCGTCATTCATGTGCAGGGCGCAAGCACTGGCAAGCAAAATCCTGACTTTTTGGTTGAACAATTCCGTGGCAGCCTGTACCTGATTCAAAAACACTTTGGCGGCTGGTTGCTCGAGATGACCAGACGGCTGTTTCAGCTCTTGGGTTGGATTGGGAAAAACCTTGATGCTCGAGATGATATGAAACTGGTATGGGCTAAAATTGAGGAAATTGCAAAACTCGAAGATTACCTCGAGTCGTCATTACCGCTTTCTGGACGTGGAAAAGTAATATTTAAGGACGTAGAAAACGAATAGTGACAAAAACAAAAGGGTTTGGAAAACTATGTTAGAGTTGGGAAGTAGGTTTTTGAAGTCATTATAAGAGCCTGGGAGTAAAGAGTTGACAAGATGATCCTTTTTATTTCTGATTACCCAACTCCTCAGAATGAACGCGAAGGCATGATGCAACGTGTTCGTTTTATTGATTCAATTTTTGTGAATCAGGAGAAATTTTATCTACAACTCAACAATTCGCTACGATTTTCAAGTTATCAAGTCTCATCGAACACGTGGGTTTATAAAGCAAATGCTTTTTTCCATAAAAAAATAATAATGGAAGTTGCAACAAAAGCAAGTTTAATTTATGTTCATTCAATTTATAACTCAAGTAAAGCAATATTTTTATATAATTTATTTAGTGAAAAAATAATTACTGATCTTCATGGTGTAGTACCCGAAGAAATAAAAATGCTAAAACACTTGCATTTGAAACATTTTCAAAATGTTGAGATAGTTGCAGTATCAAAAAGTAGATACTTAGTTGCAGTTACTGAAAGCATGGTTCAGCATTTTCAAAATAAATATTCTGAAATTCCTGTTTCAAAAAAAAGTTTGATTGTACCTCTTTTATCCCAGAAAAAG
>JANLWR010000747.1:0-5198 GCA_031364625.1 Deinococcales bacterium
ACCCGATCAGCCCAACAAGCCAGGAACTTCAGCCAGCACCCCAGGAACGCAGCCCCTGACCAGCGCCCCAGCCAATGCAAACCTGCCCAGCATGGCAAGCCAGATGGGGCTGGGCGCGAACTGGCAAAGCATTGCCGCCGCCAACGGTATCGAAAACCCCAGACAGCTTGTACCTGGGCAGTTGATCAACATGGATGCCAAACCCAAACTCGAGTTTTAAGAAATTGAGATTGCCAGATGGTGAGACTCGAGTTTTAAAAAATGAAATGAAGTGACATGCCTTAAGAAGGAGGTTGTGATGCCCGTTGTGATTCATGAATTTGAAGTTGTTCCAGAACCGCCGCGTCAGGAGCAAAGCGCCAATGCCGCCCCAGATCATGCCGCAACCAGCGACCCGCGTGAACTCGAGCAATTCTTGCGTGAACGCCAAGCGCGGCTGGCACGGTTGAGGGCGGATTGATGCCAACGGTTCCCGCCAGCGGTTTTCAGGTGGCTCGCCCAACCATTGCGGTGGCGGGGCAGGACAATGCTGTCCTGGCAGAGCGCCTGTTCACGCTCGAGGTGACTGAAACCAGTGCGGGTTTGTCGCGTTGCGAGGCGAGTTTTTACAACTGGGGCAACACGGGCGGCACGTTGGGCTTTCCGTATTTTGACCGGCAGTTGCTCGAGTTTGGCAAGGCTTTTGTCGTCAAATTTGGCGCAAATCAGGTTTTTGAAGGTCGCATCAGCGCCATCGAAGGCGTCTTTCCGGCGGGCTTGCCGCCACGCATCACGGTACTGGTCGAGGATCGTTTGCAGGATTTGCGCATGACCCGCCGCACGCAAAGTTTTGAGAACATGACCGATTCCGCTGTCGTCAGAAAGGTTGCGAGCGATCACAGTTTAACGCCCGATGTCAACGTCAGCGACTCGAGCCACACGGTGCTGGCACAAATCAACCAATCTGATCTGGCGTTCTTGCGCGAATTGGCATTGGGGCTTGATGCCCAGGTCTGGGTTGAGGGCACAAGCCTGAAATTTAAGACTTCGACCAGCCGAGGCACAAGCCCACTCGAGCTTCAATACGGCGACAGGTTGCGCGAATTTACGGTGCTGGCAGACCTGGCGCAACAACGCTCGAGCTTGACCGTTTCGGGTTGGGATGTGGCTGCCAAACGCGAACTGAAATTCGAGGCGAGCGCCGACGCGATTGCCTCCGAATTGCAAAACGACGAGGCTGGCGGCGCGATTCTGGCGCGTGCCTTTGCAAAACGCCAGGAAACCATCGCCCACAGCGTGCCGCGCTCGAGCGATGAAGCCAAACACCTGGCAGAAAGTGCCTACCGCCTGATGGCGCGGCGTTTTGTGACTGGACGCGGCGTGTCCGAACCCGACGAACGTATTCGGGTCGGCGCAAAGCTGACGCTGAAAGGTTTGGGCGCAATGTTCAGCGGGTCTTACCGCGTCAGTGAAGTGCATCATTTGTTCGATGCCAGCAAGGGTTTGCGCAGCGAATTTCTGGTCGAACGCCCAGGTTTGGCTCGAGCCTGAGAATCGGTAACACCGCCAACAACACCAGCCCACCCAAGGAGAACCCCATGACCTTATCCGAACCCAGCCCCTTTGAATCCCTGCTCGAGTCTCGAGACGCACGCGGTCTGGGAGGGCGTTGGTTTGGCGTGTTTGTCGGTTTGGTCAGCGACATCAAAGACCCTGACGGTTTGGGACGGGTCAAGATTACCCTACCCTGGTCGCCAGACGGCGGCGGCGCACGCTTTGAGGTTTGGGCGCGAATGGCAACCTTAATGGGCGGCAACAACCGAGGTTCGTGGTTTATTCCCGACACCAACGACGAGGTGCTGATCGCTTTTGAAGCGGGCGACCCACGCCGCCCGTATGTGCTGGGTGGCTTGTGGAACGGCACGGACGCCCCGCCAGAAAAAATGGACGGGGCGGGGCTTAACAACCGCAAAGTCTTGCGTTCGCGCAATGGCGTGAAAATCACGCTCGACGACCAATCTGGGCAGGAAAAATTGATTCTCGAGACACCGGCGGGTCAAAAAATTACTTTGCAAGACGGTCCAGGCAGCATCGAGGTGATGGACGCGAACGGCAACAGCGTCAAGCTCGAGTCTAGCGGCATTACCGTGGTCTCGAGTGCCAAGGTCACGATTCAAGCCAGCACCGTCGAGGTGACGGCGGGTTCGGTGACAGTCAACGCGGGCATGTCGAAATTTAGCGGTGTGGTGCAAGCCGACACGGTGATTACCAATTCGGTGGTCAGCGCCTCGTACACGCCTGGTGCGGGAAACATCTGGTGAAATCATGACCCTTGCAAATTTGAACTTACCATCAGCCAACCTCGAGCCTCGTAGCCGTTGGACGAGTGCCGCGCCGCTCTGGACTGGTTTTGCCCAAGCCAACCAGCAAACCGAACTCGAACGCCCAGCCATTTTGCGTTTCTCGAGCGATGAATTTATGGATGAATTCAAATCAATTCTCGAGCAACACCCCGACAAATTACACCTTCAAATTGCCGACCCCAGGCGTTACCTCGAGCCGAGCGATTTGCAGGGCGTCACACCCAAAACGCTCGAGCATTTAAAACTCTATCAACCGACGCATGGGCATTTTTATTTGGTCACGGCAAGCCTGACTTGTCGCAAGGCGGGCTTACCTGACCGTGCGGTCAATCCCAGCACCGAAAAAGTGGGCTTTGTGCTGCGACGCCTGAAGCCAGGTTCTGACAAAGAAGAGATGGCTTGGGTGACGGAAGGCGGCAAAAAAATCTGGAAGGTGATCTCGAGCGGGACTGAAACGCAGATGGCGAGCCAAGAAGAGATGTTTGCCATGTTTCCGTTGACCTACTGCAAGCACGGTCAGCGCCGCCGCATTTGGGCGGGACTGATTCCGACCTCGAGCCGTGAGACGTTTAACGCTTCGGGTTTGATTCCAGCCAGTAACAGCGTGCTGCCAAGCCAGACAGAACTTCAGAGCGAACGCGATAAATTAGCAATGGCAGACCCACTTTTCATTGCAGACGTTCGACTCGAGGAACTTGATGGGCGTGTTCTGAAACGGCTCAGGGAACTTGAGAATCCAACAAGTTTAAATCGCTCCGCCGTCGAAAGCGAAGCTGAATTGTTCTTACTGCTCGATCTGGCAGACTGGCTCGAGCAAACCATTCCAGAGGCTTGGCAAATCTTGCAAAAAGACATTGCTCCAGCAAACCCGTATTTAGAATTTTACAATCGTCTCGAAAAGAACAAACTCAAGAACGGTCCGACCTGGCGTAAAGCCTTGCTCGAAGTCAAAGCCAATGCTGCCAAGCTTTATGGCGAAGGAGCAGATCAAAATTTACCGAACTTCAACTTGCGTGAAGCCGACAAAATTGCGGTTGCACTTCGCAATGACCTGGCTGTGTTGCTGAGTGATTCCAACGTTACCAAAACAGGCTCGAGTACCTCAAGCGGTAAAATTCCACTGCCCGCATTTTCTAAGTTTGATCCGCTCGGCGTGAACGAAATTCCGAAGTATGTCTTGCGTTGCGTGTACCTCCGACCACACTGTTACCCGTGGTCGCACGAAGTGCTCAGCACCCCCAGCGAAATCTTTACGATAGCCGCATTTTTTGATGCCGATGCGCCCGTCAGACCTGTGCGCATCACCTTGCCCGATACCAGTTTGGCAAATTTACGCAAGTTTAAAAAAGGAGTCAGCTTTTCAATCTCCAAACAATTGCGTCAACAATTGAACGCCGTTGGCAGCGCCAAAGACGCGCTCGATGGCAAACTCTCGAGCGGTCAATCGTTTGACTTTGGCATGATCTGCTCGCTCTCCATTCCGATCATCACGATTTGCGCCTTTATGGTGCTGATGATTTTTTTGATTGTCCTGAACCTTGTCTTCTGGTGGTTGCCGTTCTTTAGGATTTGCTTTCCGATCATCAAACCAAAATAAGGGGTGCATCTATGGACGCTGGAAAACTCTTTGGTCGCGGGATTGCCTTCCCACCGCAAGTCGGGGCGGATGGTCGTGTGGCATGGTCGGTTGGTGAAACCAACGTGCGCGAGTCGATTCAAATTATTTTACTCACCGAAACCCGCGAGCGCTTGCGGCTGCCCGAATTTGGCGGCGGGCTGCGGCGTTTTTTGTTCGAGCCGAACAACCCCAGCACCCATCATTTGATCACAGACACCATCGAAACTGCCCTGAGCCGTTGGGAGCCGCGCATCAACCTCGAGTCGGTCAATGTGGACGCCGACCCGAACGATGACCGCGCCGCGCTCGCCGTCCTCGAGTACCGCCTGGTCGCCACGGGTCTGCGCGAACGATTGAGTTTATCGGTGAGCTTGACACCCGCTTGATGGAGCAGCTTCGCATCCGCTTGAAGGAGTTTGTATGAGCATTCGCATTCCATCTATCGATGACCGACGTTACCAGGATTTGCTGGACGAGGCGTTGGCACGCATTCCGATTCACAATCCCGAATGGACAAATTTTAACAAGTCCGATCCTGGCGTCACGATCCTCGAGATTTTTGCTTTCCTGACCGAAACACTGCTGTACCGCGCCAATCAAATTCCAGAACGCAACCGCCGCAAGTTCTTGTCCCTGCTGAACATTGCCCCCCGCCCAATGCGTTCGGCGCACGGTTTGGTCAGTGTCAGCAACGAACGTGGAGCACTCGAGGCGCAAGTCTTTGGCAGCGATTTGGAGGTTTTTGCGGGTCAAGTGCCGTTCCGTACCAGCCGTGGACTCGAGGTGCTGCCGATTGAAGCTCGGGTTTATGTCAAGCGCGAAATCGGTGTCACAACCGACCAGCAGCGTTATTACAACTTGCTGTACCGTTCATTTCAACCCTCAACGCCAAGCGATATGAAATATTACGAAACTGTGCCGATGGATGCCAGCAAGCCGCTCGATTTGGCTGGCAGCGTCGACAAGGTTTTGTGGCTGGCATTGCTGGCACGGGAAAAAGAGACCCCAGAGGCTGCCCGTAAAGCCATGTCCAAACGCACCTTGTCCATCGGGATTGTGCCAGCGCTCGACGAGGCGGCTCGGGTGTTGAAGCCCCAAAACCTCGAGCAACTTCAAAGCTCGTTGGTGTTTGAACTGCCCAAAGGTGGTCTACTCGAGAAGGCTGCACCGACCTACATCCCCGTTTCGGCTCGGGTTTTAAACGACGTGCTTTCAGAACCTGGCGTGGTCGAGTTAAG
>JANLWR010000750.1:0-10056 GCA_031364625.1 Deinococcales bacterium
CGCCTCGGTACTCGAGATGCCAGTATTCGGCTGGGGCGAGCGAGCACAGTCGAATGGCGTACACGGGGTCAATGCCGTTTTTGACCGCCTCGCGCAGCAACCTGTCCATGTGACCCAACTCAATCAATTCTCTGGCGTCCACATCGTCGGACACCAGCATGGCGCGGTGAGGTTGGGTGCGAGTCAGGAGTGGGGCGATGGCGGCAAGATTGCGGGCGGCACTGCCCTCACGAACCATCAACCACAACCCAGCCCGCAGGCGTTCAAAAGCCTCGAGTTCGCTGGTGGCTTCGTGGTCGCTGTGAATACCAGAGGCCACATAAGCCGTCAAATCGCGCCCCGACAAACCTGCGGCATGACCGTCACGGCGACGACCCTTGGCAGCCTCAAGAATGTTCCAGACGGTGCTGTCTTCGTTTAATACGCCTGGGTAATTCATCATTTCGGCTAAACCCAGCACGCCGTCCATCTTTAAAGCCAGTTTGACCTCGCCAGCCAGGACGCTCGAGCCAGCATTTTCAAACGAACTGGCGGGCACGCAACTTGGCACGCTCGCCCAAACATGAAGTGGCGTTTCCTTGCCCGCGTCGAGCATGTAGGTCAATCCTTTGATGCCCATGACGTTGACCAGCTCGTGCGGTTCGGCAACCACACCCACCGTGCCGCGCGGCAGGCAGGTTTGGGCAAAACGGCGCGGGGTCATCATGGCGCTCTCGAGGTGAATGTGCGCGTCGATCAAACCTGGCGACAAAAACTTGCCGCCTGCATCAATGATGGTATTGGCATCCAGGTATTCACCGATGGCGGCAATAAACCCGCCGCAAATGGCAACGTTGGCGCGGTAGACGGTTTTGGTCATGACATCGACCACTCGGGCATTCTTCACCACAACATCGGCGGCTTCCAAACCTCGAGCCACCCGAACCAGTCGTTGACGTTCAATCAGTGGTGCTTCCATGTCGGCGGTGTAGCGCTTGGGCTGCATGGTTACAGTTTAAGCCAATAAACTTAACTGTAGCGGTTAAACCCGCGTTTTCAAGCAATCGTGACGTTGACATCGGTGGTCAGCAAATCGGCGGTGTCGTGCGGGGCGCTGCGGCTCAGTTCGATTCGGTTGCGACCAAAGGTTTTGGCTTGATAGAGCGCCTCGTCGGCACGTTTCACCAAGCTCGAGACGCGTTCTTCTGGTTTTAAATAAGCAACGCCAAAGCTGGCGGTCACCCGACTGACCACTTTAAACCCATGGACTTGCATTCGTTTGCGAACATGGTCGGCAAATTCGGCGGCTTCCTCGAGCGAACTGCCAGGCACGACAATCAAAAATTCTTCGCCGCCCCAACGCCCGATGGTGGCTCGAGGTTCGATTGCCAAAATGAGACCCTTGACCAGGCGCACGGTTTCGCGCAGCACATGATCGCCAACGTCGTGACCGTATTTGTCGTTGATGCTTTTGAAGTGATCCAAATCGAACAAGACCACCGCCATTTTCAGCGGCTGAACGCTGTTGGAACGTAGCACGTGCAGGATTTGACGGCGGTTGGCAGCGCCTGTTAACGGGTCAATGCTGGAACGCAAACGCTCGAGTGCCAGCAGTTCTTTGCTCGAGGCAAGCACTTGGGTCAAGGCAAAACTGGTGGACGCAAAGGCAAGATAGCGGGCAAACAACAAAAAGTTTTGGGTGTTGCCAGAGACGGCTTCGGGAATAAATTTAAAAAGTCCCAACAAGGTCAGCGTCCCGTACAAACCCAAACCGATTAGAAACGCTCGTTTGTTGTCAAACGACAGGTGAATCATTTGAATCACAACGAACGCCTGCCAAAACCAACCAATACTGAGTTCTTGTTCGATCTTAAAACCATTTGGCAAGAAAAATAACGTGTAAACAAATTCTGATAACACTGAAAGCATGATAACAGCGCTGGTGAATTGTTCAATCAATTTAAGAGAAATTGTTTTGACCAGGGTCAGCAGAAAGAAGCTTACTGTAAAAATCAGTAAGACTGGATATATTGTGCGAATGTACGGATTTAAGTTTTTTTGCGTCAACAAAACCAGTAAAATAGCCAACATCGCCGTCGAAAATGCCAGCAAGTAAAAACGATAACGCAACCCAACTGAAGTTTCACCAGCCGTATCCTCAAGTGCTTTATCGCTTAGCCGCCGCATTGAAGACCAGTATAACGGCTTGCTATGAAATTCTCGAGGGGCGAGCAAGATGTGCCACTGACAAGTTGTTCTGGTATTGGGTCAAATGAAATGCCACGGAACAAATATCCTTCTAAGTTACGCGTATAATCAAACCAGCATCATGATCCCAAGTCTTATCAGCCAGCCCATGAACGCCCTCGAGACTCGATTGCACGAGTTGGTGCAGTCCGATGTCGAATTTATTCAATTGATCGGTGAAGACCTGGTGAATGCTGGCGGCAAACGTGCCCGTCCTCAACTGGTGTTCTTGGCGGCTCGGGCGCTCGGTCATCCCGATGCTCGAGAGGTTGATTTTGCGGCGTGTATCGAATTGTTGCACTCCGCCAGTTTGTTGCACGATGACCTGGTGGACGACGCCGAAACGCGGCGCGGTCACGAGGCGGCGTTTCGGCATTACGGCAATGCGGTCAGTGTATTAAGTGGCGATTACCTGCTGTCCAGACTGATGGAAATTTTGGCTGGTTTTGGCAGCGATGCCGCCAGCTACGTGCAACTGGTCGCCCGTACCGCCAGGCAAATCTGTGAGGGTGAAGTCTTGCAATTTCAGGTCGCCGCGCTCGAGACCTACAGTTTTGCCAATTACCAAACCATCATTACCGGTAAAACGGCGGCACTGGCGGCGGCAGCCTGCAAAGGCGCAGCCATGCTTTCAAACTCGAGTTTGGAAGTTGTTGCCGCGCTCGAATTGTACGGTCTGGAATACGGACGGGCGTTTCAAATTCAAGACGATTTGCTGGATTTAACCTCGAGCGCCGAAAAACTGGGTAAACCCATTGGCGGCGATTTGCGCGAGGGTAAAGCCACCCTGCCCGTTTTGTTTTTGTTTGAGAACGGTGTGCAAGAAGCCAAAGACATTATTGCGCGTCGTGCCAGTCGGGACGGCGATGTTGAACGGATGCGCGAATTAGCCAATCAGCCATTGCAAAACTCTAAAAGTGCCATCGAACTCTCTAAACTCGAGATTCTGCGTCGCTGTAACATTGCAGTTGGAGCACTCGAGGTGCTGCCAGCCAGCCCCGCCAAGAAAATACTTGAAGAACTGGCATGGAAAGAAACCGAACGCATCGCCTAGAGCACGGGTTTAAAATCAATTTTGATGCGCTCGGCAAACATTCGGGCAACATCAGACAGGGTAATGCTCGAGGATCGCAAGTCCAGATCGTAAACTCGAGCCGTTTGCTTGCTTTTGCGTTCCAACACCTGAATTCGCACGTCTCTCAGCACAAAAGAACCGTCACTGATGGATTGTGGCGTGCCATTGACCGTTCCCAAGTCCACCGTTTTCTTATCGGCTTTGACCATCCCCAGCACTTCAAAATCGGCTTTGCTGCTCGAGCTTAGACTGGTGTCAACCGCGCTAAAACCGCGTTTCTCGAGTTCATAAATCAGTTTGGCTTTAAAGGTTTTGCCCAAAGCGCCATCAATCTCGTTGACGAGGAGTCCCCTGGTGGAAATGACTTGTCCTGTCGCAAAATTGGAGGTGTTGCGGTTGGTTTGTACCTCGGCGGGAGCGCAAGACATCAACGCACCAGCCAACAACAGGACAGGCAAAAAACGTTTCATGTCTCGAGCCTAAACAGATCAAATGAGAGACTCCCCCTCAGTTTCATGAAATTCGAGCCAATTCATACCTCATTCACCAAGGTCATGGTTGAATCGGTCATGAAGATTCATGCACTCTCAACGGGCTTGGTCAAAATCAAACAAAACGCTGTGCGAGGAAAAGGACACGGCGCAATGCGGATGGTCAATGTTTTGCTCGACCCAGAATGGACGGACTGGTTGCCGATTCATGTTTGGTTGCTCGAGCATAAAGATGGTTTAATTGTCGTGGATACCGGCGAACGTCACGACGCGCCAATTTTGCCCGTCGTAAAATTACAGGTTCAGCCCGAAACCGACCTGGGCTATCAACTTAAACATATGGGCATCAACCCCGAAAAAGATGTCAAGTGCGTAATTCAAACGCATTTGCACGGCGATCATGTTGGTGGCATTGGTTGTTTTGGGCAGACTCCCATTCTGATTTCCAAACTCGAGTGGCAAGGAATGCAGGGGCTTTCTGGTTGGTTGACAAAACAAATTGCCAAAGTCTCGATTCCAAGCGCGTTACAACCTTCAATCATTGAGTTCAATTCAAAACCATTTGGATCATTTTCACGGCATGTTCCCGTGACCAAAGACGGCAGCGTCCTGATCGTGCCAACGCCAGGTCACACGAACGGACACGTCAGCGTCATCGTTCAATCTGAGGGAATCAGTTACTTTCTGGCAGGCGACACCAGTTACAGCGAAAAAGCCATGCTCGAGGAAGTCCCGAGCGGCTTTAGTATCAATGACAAACTCGAGCTAGAAACGCACTCCAAAATTAAAGCCTTTGCCCAGCAAAACCCAACCGTGTACTTGCCAAGTCACGATCCAGAATCTGCCATCAGGCTCGAGCAAAAACGAGTTGTTCAAATCGGTTGAGCCGTGGCGTGAATCGGTTTAAAGACAGTCTCGCCAAATCCCACATTGATCCTCGAGTTGAGTACGAGTGAAACTTCAGAAAATTCAAAACGCATGGTGAGGGTGAAAGCGGATTCGGTAAAACAAATCTGCAATTCAAAGACTTCAGTCTCTAGCCAAGCGCCTTGAAGACTGGCTTTGCGCAACTCGAGGTTTCCAAAACCCGAACTCGGTTTAAATAAGGTTTTGTTGTTTTACCACTGCCCGTAACCACAAATCAGCTTGCCGCCAGCAACGCCGCCACTCGAGATTCGGAAATCACGCCTTTAAAGATTTGACGCCCGTTTTCGTCTGCTAAAACAGGAATCTCAAATTTATACAGTTCTTCGAGTTTGGGATCACCCTCAATCGAAACTTCGGTAAATTCCAAACCTGCCTTCTCGAGCACCGTTTTGGCTTTATGACACAAACTGCAACCCGCACGGCTGTACAAAATATATTTCATAAATCCTCCGAGGCTTGCTTCCAGTAAAACGTCAAGACGTTAGAGCCGTACTGCCGACGCTCGAGCACATAATCTTCCACCGCGATTAACTCGAGCTGAACGGGATGTTGCACGATCAAAACACCCTCAATTCTGACCAGTTGCGGTTGCGAAAGTGCCAGTTTGGAAACTTCGAGAATGTCGTGCGCATATGGCGGGTCAATGAACACAATATCAAATGCTTTTTGATTCGTGCCGATAAACTTTTTGGCATCTGCCTTCAAAACCCGCCCTTCGAGTTTTAATTCTTTACGGTTGCGCTCGAGCGTGTCAGCAGATTTTGGATGCAGTTCAATCATGGTGACATCAAAACCCCTTGAAGCCGCCTCCAAACCCACCCCACCCGCGCCTGCGTACAAGTCAAGAAAGCTCGAGCCTTGGGCAAAGACGTTTAAAATATCAAACAGGCTCTTGCGAACCCGAGCGCCTGTGGGACGGGCGGTTTCGGGAATTCTGAGGTTGCGACCTTTTGCGCTGCCGCCAAGGATTCGCAGTTCAGACATAATCAAAAAATATTCTCGAAGGCTTCATTCTGAACCACATTGTATAACTTCGAGTTTGAAATGTAATCTTGGGCTTGACGAAATAAGACTTCACTGATACTATTCACGTCGCCCGAGATCAGACCTCGAGCGGGCAGCACAAACCGTAACGCAGGGTGGAGCAGTCTGGTAGCTCGTCGGGCTCATAACCCGAAGGTCGCAAGTTCAAATCTTGTCCCTGCAACCAAAAAGGAGAACCCCGAAGAGATTCGGGGTTTTTCCATTCAAATTACAAACTCGAGCCGTAAAACTCGAGCAGCGCTTGAATCACTTGATCTTGGTGCTCCAGATCATCAAACGTGTGATTGCCACCTGCAATCTCGAGAAGTTGAGTCTTTAGGGCGTTCGCATATTCTTGTCCGACTGCCACGGGTACAGTTTGGTCATCCGAACCATGAATCACAATACTTTTGCCCGTGTGAAGTGCTGCGCTTGCCAGCGAATCCAACTCGAGCAAACCCTTAAAAAAACCGCTCGAAACTGGATTGCCACCAAAATCGAGCACTTTACGACTGGTGTTAAATCGAATGACTGGTGGAAACTCGAATCCTGCAAAACCAGTTTCAAATAAGGCGTCAATTGCGGCTTCAGTGCTCGCTTGCCTGACCACGCCAAGCATGTGTTGTGGTTTGGTTGGTGCAAGCAAACTTAAAGCTTTAAAAGGTTCAAGTCCAGCCGTGAGCGCCGCCACCATGCCGCCCATCGAAAGCCCAAGCAAACCAAATCTGGCACGGTCTAATTCTGCCCTAGACTCGAGCAATCGCAGTGCCGCTCGAGCGTCCTGGACTTCACGCCCTGCGGTCATTTCAGAAAAATCACCTTCAGAGTTGCCACTGCCACGGTAATCAAAGCGAAATGCGGCAATACCGTTTTTGGCTAATGCCCTGGCAATATGGGCGAAAAAGCGGTGCGGCTCGAGGGCTTGACCGGTAAAACCATGCAGCATCATGACGCAAGGCATAGGTTTTTGGGATGGCTCGAGCGGCAAATGCAACATGCCGTGACAGCGTTGATGGTCTACGTCAAACGAAAGCCAGTGTTCATTGAGGGGCATGAAACCACTCTAACCCGACTCGCTGCCAACGGCGACTGGATTGTTGGGGTTTGACACCCAATCTGACCAACTTCCCGCATAAAGTTTCGCGTTTTTGACTTCGGCAAGCTCGAGCGCCAGCATGTTCGCGCCAGCGCTGACGCCAGAACCGCAATACACCAAAACCTCTTCTGCATTCTCGAGTGTGGTAAACCGTTCTCGTTGTTCTAGTACGTTTTTGCATTTGCCAGTCGAATCCAAACCGTCGCTCCAGTCCATATTGATCGCGCCTGGAATATGCCCTGCCTTCCAATCGAGCGGCTCAGTTTCACCTTTGTAACGCGGTGCGGCTCGAGAATCCAGTAACGCGCTGCTCGAGCTTCGGGCTGCCACTTGCGCCGCATCGACTACCATTTCAAATCGAACTTGAGGGGTAAATTCTGCCTTCGAGGTTGAGGTTGTATCAGTCTCGAGTTTGCCGCCAGCCTCAAGCCAAGCAGGAAGTCCACCGTCAAGCACCGCCACGTTGTCATGCCCAAGCCAGCGCAGCAACCACCAACCGTGCGCGGCGTAAAATCCCTGTCCAGAACTTGGGTCATCGTAAAACACCACAAAGCTCGAGTTGCCAATACCCAAGCTCGAGAGTTTCTGCGCCAGTTTTTCCGAGTCGGGAAGTGGGTGACGACCACCAACCCGGTCATCACGCACAGGACTTGAAAGGTCACGCTCGAGATCAAGAAACACCGCGCCAGGCAGATGCCCAGCCCTGAATGCCTCGAGTCCGAAATCGGGTTTTCCTAGCATGAAACGCGTGTCAACCAGTGCCACCAAATGCAAATTCTCGAGCAACCATTTGGCAGAAACCAGGGGCGAGGTTTGAGTCATGAAAAACATCATATAGTGAGGCAGTGAATTTTGCTTTGAGTTCAAAATCATGAAACCGTTATCACGCGAATACCTCGAGAAACGAAATTTACTTTGGCAGAAATTGCGCGAACTCGAGCCAGACGACGAACGGGTTGAAGCTTTGATGCTCGAGTTGATGAATCATGCGCACATCACACGCAAAAAAGTGCTTGAGGGTTTGGGTTGGTTTGAAAAGCTCGAGCGCTAGGTTTTGCAGATGTTGATAAAGTCCGCCAGCATGTCGTAGGCGGTTTCTTTCGCGCCAGCATCATGGGTTGTGACGGTCAAACCTGGCAGCACGTCCAGTTCAAAATGCGAGACGTTGGTCGTTCCAGGCGCCCGAAGCGGATCGTTTAAACCAATTCGTTCATGCCTGACTCCAGCCTTCAGACCAGTCTCGAGTGCGTCAATAAACGCCACTTGCCGAATCGGTGTTCCAGCTCGAGCCGCGTCCTGAATTTGGGTCACATCAAGATCACGAATGCTGACACGCTCGAGTTTGGTGACATCAAGTTGCGTTCCCAGCAGCACGTTCGCCAGCCCACAAACCTTTACGGCGCTGTCCCAACCGTCCACGTCAAAACTCGGGTCGGTTTCGGCAATCCCAATTTCCTGGGCGCGTTTCACACCCTCCTCAAAACTCGATCCAGCCTCGATGGTTTGCAAAATGGTGCTGGTGGTGCTGTTCAACAATCCTCGAAAGCGTTTGATGTTGGCGGCGGGCAGCGTTTCACGAAAGAGGCTGTAAATCGGACTGCCGCCCATGAAACTTGCCTCGTGCCGAAATTTTAAACCTCGAGCATGTGCCAGCGCGTGAAGTTCCTTTGCGGCGTGAACCACGGGACCTTTATTGGCACTGACCACGTGACAACCAAACTCGAGCGCCGTTCTGATGTAACTGGTGGCGGGTTGACCTGTGAACGGCTCGAGACTCGAGGCTTCAAACAAAACATTGGCTTCTGACGCCTTAAGCCAGGTTTGAAGGTCGCTCGAGATGCTCGAAGAAATTGTTTTTCCCTCGAGCAAGGCTGTGGTGTCTAAACCGTTCGCGTCCGCCAGCCAACCCAAACGCCGTGTCATCACGCCCGTCACGCGGTACTCGAGGTTGTACTTTTGTTTGAGTTCAGATGTTTTGCTTTCCAGAAACCCAACCAAAGCGCGGTTGACGTTGCCAAAGCCGATCAGTGCAAGATTCAGAACTTTCATAGTTTAAGCCTAACACTCGAGCATCACAACACTTTGTACGATGGTGTGAATATTCTCGTGTCCTGGTGGGCGCTTGTAGGGGCGCTGCTTGCTGCGCCTTGCTCTACATAACAACAAAAAACCTCGAGACTGGAACATCTCGAGGTTCAAATTATCTGACGTTTATGCGCCTGGTAATTTGTGGTCTTTAAACTGATCTCGAAGCGCACGTTTTAAGAATTTACCTGTGGTGGTCAGCGGAATTTTATCGGTGAACACGTAATCGTCGGGCAGCATCCATTTGGCAAATTTTTTCGCCAGATGCGCGTTTAACTCTTCGTGGTTTACGCTCGAGCCTTCACGAAGCACGATCACCCCAAGTGGTCGCTCGTCCCATTTTGGATGCGGCAGTCCGATCACGGCGGCTTCCTTAACGGCAGGGTGTCCCATCAGTTCGTTCTCGAGGTCAACGCTGCTGATCCACTCGCCGCCAGATTTGATCAGGTCTTTGGCGCGGTCTTGAATCATCATGAAGCCCTCCTGGTTCATGGTGGCAATGTCGCCCGTGTCAAACCAATCGTTGTATTGCGTGGACGCCGTGGCTTCGGGGTTGTTGTAATAACTTTTTGTCACCCACGGACCGCGAACCAACAATCGCCCTCGAGCGATCCCGTCGTGCGGCAAGGTTTGTCCGTCGCCATCAACAATTTCGAGTTCGACCAGTGGCGCTTGGCGACCAGACAAGGTCATCTGATCCCAACGTGCCTCGTCGTCCAGTTCCACGTGGTGCGGCAGCAAAACGTTTGCCGTACCGAGCGGCGTGGTTTCGGTCATGCCCCAGGCGGGGATAATCTTGAGTTTGTGCCTGACCTCAAAATCGACCAGCATTTTGCGTGGCGTGCTACTGCCACCGACAACCATGGCTTTCAGTTTCTCGAGTTTGTACGGTGTGCCTGCGGCTTTTGCTTTGTCCAGTTCGTCCAGCAACCCAATCCAGATGGTTGGCACGCCAGCCGTCATGGTCACGTTTTCTTTCTCCAAGGTGTGGGCAATGATTTTTGGGTCGGTGAACATGCCCGTATAAACTTGTTTCGCGCCAACCCAGGTGCAGGTGTACGGATAACCCCAGGCGTTCACATGAAACATCGGAACAACGGGCAGCACGGTGTCGCTGCTCGAGACGCCCAGCA
>JANLWR010000753.1:0-3056 GCA_031364625.1 Deinococcales bacterium
TAAATTCATTGATCTTTATACCTTCATAACCAATTGTCAGAACACGCATGTTGGTTGAAGGATAACACAGGGTTTCATAATAAAGCTGAATTACCCTGTCCCTCGAGTCGCAAAAACAGTTAGGATACTCGAGGTATCACCTGTCTAGACTCCAGTTTATTTTTTGACTGGGGCGCGGCGGGAGTTTTGTCGTTTGACTCGCACATGGCGCGTCTTTAGAATGTGATGGTTTGAAGGTTTCTACCCGTTCGAGATCAAACTCGAGCGTTGATGAAGGAGGGTTTGTGGATTACGCAACACAGGTGAATGGCGCTTTGTACATTGGATTGTTCGCCCTGTTGGGAGCAGGTATTGTTTACGCCACGCTGGGTATTGCCAAACTCGCGTTCACCTATGCGGGTTCGCGGCGGTTTGGGGCGAGCAAAGCCAAGAACGATGTTTACGAGTGCGGCGAGGCAACCATTGGTGACACGAACGTTCAGTTCAACCTGAATTATTACTTGTTTGCCATGTTGTTCGTGATTTTCGATGTCGAGGCGGCGCTCTTGTACCCGTGGGCGGCGGCGTTCGATTCGCTCGGGCTGGCGGGGTTACTCAGCGTCGTCACGTTCATTGTGATTCTGTTCCTTGGCTTTTTTTACGCATTGCGGAAGGGGGCTTTAAAGTGGGTTTACTAGGAGTCGATAAACGCCCCGAAAACGTCATCATGGGCAGCCTGGATGATCTGATCAACCTCTCGAGGTCACGGAGTTTGTGGCCACTGACGTTCGGTATTGCCTGTTGCGCCATCGAAATGATGAACTCGAGCGCCACCCGTTACGACATGGATCGTTTTGGCGTGTTTTACCGCAACACCCCGCGCCAAGCCGACGTGATGATCGTGTCTGGTACGGTCAACAAGAAAATGGGCAAGCGCGTTCGCATCCTCTGGGAGCAAATGAGTGAACCCAAATGGGTCATCAGCATGGGTGCTTGCGCCAACCAAGGTGGACCGTTCCGCCAGGGGTACAGCGTGCTCGAGGGCGTGGACAAGATTGTACCCGTAGATATTTACGTGCCCGGTTGTCCGCCGCGCCCCGAAGCCTTGATGCAAGCTTTGCTGCTTTTGCGTGACAAAGTTGCCGACCCAGCCGCACGTTACGTGCCTGGAACGCTGATGGACGCCGATTTCGACCCGCTTGCTGAACCAGGGCAGGACGGGCGGGTTGCATTATGACGCTTGCTGCACAGGTTGCGTCTAAAGTTGTGCCGCTCGAGTCTGGGGCGGTTCAGGGTTTCTCGAGTGGGTTGCGCGTGCGCAGTGAAAATTACTTGGATGAAACCACGTTTTTTGTGCATCCAGAAGATTACCGTGCGCTCTGCGAACGATTGTATAAAGCAGGATTTGATTTCCCGCGTTGTTTAAGCGGCTCAGACATGGAATTCGGTTTGCGGGTCACATTGCACCTCCAGAGTCTCGAGACCAAAACCAAAGCCATCATCATTACCGACGTGAAATATGCCGCACCTCGAGTTGCTAGTGTTTCGGACTTGTGGGGCGGCGTCGAATGGCACGAGCGTGAGGCTTACGATTTGGTCGGCATCACGTTTGAAAACCATCCAGACTTGCGCCGGATTTTGCTCGAGGATGATTGGACGATTCATCCGTTGCAACGCAAATACAACACCAGGGGTTACTTGGTCAGCACTTGGACGGAAAAAACGTTCCCGACTCCTGCGGTGTGGGAAGAGGGTTTTGTGCCGTTCTCGGCGGTGGCAGCCCCAGTCGCCCATGCGCCCAAAGCTGTTATGCCTGTGGAAGATGCACCTGTAACCTCGAGTGCTACCCCAGACTCGAGCGCTGCCGTACCTACCGGTGAAGCGCCCGCCAAAAAGCAACCCAAACGTTGGGTTCCAAAAGACGGTTCTGCGCCTGCCGCACCCGCCGCCGAAGTATCCGCACCCGTTGCTGAAACCTCTGCACCCGCCGCACCCATTGCCGATGTAGGGGCGCTGCTTCTTGACCCTACGACAGCACCTAGCGGGCTTGGGTCGCTTGCTGCGCCCGCCGTTGCACCCGCCACGCCCGAACCCGAACCCGCGCCCATTGCTGCCGTTGAAACCTCGAGCGAACCCGCATCCGAAGAACCCAAAAACCCGAAAATCAAACGTTGGATTCCCAAAACAAAGGAGGGCGAATCATGACCGCCGTTCTCAACCCCACCGCGCTCGAGACTGTCGAAGGGCGCACCGATGAAATGCTGATCAATTTGGGACCGCAGCATCCCGCCACGCACGGCGTTTTGAAGGTCGTGCTCGGTGTGGACGGCGAGCGTGTCACCAGGGCGATTCCGCACATTGGTTTTTTGCATCGCAACCACGAGAAGCTCGAGGAAGTCCGCACCTACAGCATGTGCATTCCGTACACAGACCGCATGGATTACGTTTCGGGAATGCAGAACGAGTTGCCGCTTTGTTTGGCGGTCGAGGACATGCTCGGCATCGAAGTGCCCGAGCGCAGCAAGTACATCCGCACCATTTTGTTTGAACTCTCGAGAATCGCGTCTCACCTGGTTTGGATTGGCACGTACATGCTGGACTTGGGTGCGATCACGCCGTTCTTGTACGCCTTCCGTGACCGTGAACTGATTTTGGATATTATTGAAAAGACGGCTGGCGCGAGGTTGCTACCAAACTATTTCACTTTTGGTGGCGTGCGCCGCGACCATCACCCCGCCATGCTCGAGGATATTCTCGAGTTCTTAAAATTCTTTGAAACCAAATTGCCCGAGTACGAGGCGCTGACGATAGATGCGCCCGTGTTTCAGGCGCGAACCGTCGGTGTCGGTGTGCTCGACCCGCAGGTTGCCCTCAATCACGGTGTGACCGGTCCCAATTTGCGCGGTTCTGGAATTCCTTGGGATTTGCGCAAAGACGAACCATATGACGCCTATCCGTTTGTCGATTTCGAGGTTTGCGTCGAACTCGGTTGTGATGCCTACAGTCGCTCGAGGGCACGTTTCCGCGAGTTTTACGAAAGTATCAAAATTATTCGTCAAGCGATAGCGCAATACCCT
>JANLWR010000273.1:0-3673 GCA_031364625.1 Deinococcales bacterium
AATGGAAGTGTCAATTCAACATCTTCCTGAAGTGGAATGTCTTTCACATAGAAATGTACTTCATTGACTACATAAGGGGTGGCCTCTTTTCCTGTTTTCTTATACCGGTTGGCGCTGCCGGGAAATGATTTTGTCTCGAGGTATTTTGCGCCCAGCGAAGGCATTCCCGAAGACCCTGTGACGGGTTCAATTCATGCGACGCTGACCCCACTTTGGGCGGAACGTCTTGAAAAAAATCTGTTGCAAGCGCGACAAGTTTCATCTCGAGGTGGTGATCTCGAGTGCGAAATGAACGGTGATCGCGTGCTCGTTCGCGGTCAAGCGGTGGTGTACTTGCGCGGCGAAGTTCGATTGGAGGCTTGAAATGGCTCGAGTTTGGAAATTTGGGGACAGCATCAACACCGACGACATCCTGCCTGGAAAGTATGCGCCGTTCATGGTTGGTGCGGATGTTTTTCACAAGTACGCCTTTGCGCATTTTCGCCCCGAATTTGCCGCACAGGTCAAACCAGGCGATTTGCTGGTTGGCGGGCGCAACTGGGGTTTAGGCTCGAGCCGCGAATACGCGCCAAAAGCGCTGAAGAAACTCGAAGTGGGCGGGATTATCGCGCAATCTTACGCCCGAATTCACTACCGCAATCTTCTCAATCTTGGTATTCCCGCCTTTGAAAGTCTCGAGATCCCAGATTTGCTGGTTGACGGCGAAGAGGTGAACTTTGACCTCGAGACTGGTAGAATTACCCGTTTGGATGGCACGGTTTTACAATTGCCGCCGCCGCCAGAGTTTCTACGAGAGGCGCTTAAAGAGGGCAGCATCCTCGAGTATTACAAGAAGTACCAGAAGTTTCCAGGAGAGTCATGAACGAAGAAGAACGAAGTTTATTTGTTAATTGTCCCGTCTGTGCCGAAGAACTCGAGATTCCCTCTGAGGCTTGGGACGAGTTTGAAGAGGGCGATATTTTGGTCTGCGAATCGTGCGGCGCGGAATTGCAAATCGCCAGCCTCGACCCGCCCGAATTTGATTTGCTGGGCTTGTTGACCGAATGCCCCAGTTGCGGCGCAGAGATCGAACTGACCGATGAACAACTCGAGGAGAACAGCAAAGTCACCTGCCCAGATTGCAACACCACGTTCAACGTGGAATTTGAAGACGCCTAAATTATTTTGCATTCGTCGGGAAAACCCCCGTTGAAGTAGGGGCGCTGCGTCTTGACTATATAATGCACCTAACGGGCATAGTCGCTTGCTGCGCCCATGTTAAGAAAAGGTAGGGGCGCTGCTTGCTGCGCCCAGGTAATGAAAAACCGTTTTTATTGTGGAGGCTAGAACATGGCAAAAATTAAGTTTGAAAACCCAGAATCAGGTGCAATCATCGAACTCGAGAATCCAGAACTTGGTGAAATCGTGATCGATGATGAAACCGGCGCAGAGTTTGAAGTCGTCAGCCTCGAGCCGCCCAAGCTCGAAGCCGCCCCGCAAGAGGCAGAGGATTGGGGCGAATAAGCGTTCATGGCTGAACTTGCCTTGGTTTATGACCGTGTCCGCGAGGACGAAAAAATGTTGTTCGCCGCGCTCGATGGTTTGGGTGTGGCGTATGACAAAGTTTACGCGCCTCAGCTCAGTTTTGATTTCCATGCCGCAAAACAGCCCGAGTGGAAAGTGGTCATTGAACGTTGTGTGTCGCAATCTCGAGGCTACGCCATCAGCGCGTCGCTCGAGGCTTGGGGTGTGGAGGTTGTGAACCCGTCGCTCGTGATTGCCAATTGCGGCGACAAACTTGTGACCAATGCGCTGCTCGCCAAGAATGGTATTGCCACGCCGCGCACCCAAGTTTGTTTTGATACTGACACCGCTTTAAAAGTCATTGAAGAGATGGGTTATCCGGTCATCATGAAACCGCCCGTCGGTTCTTGGGGGCGTTTGCTGTCGTTAATTCGTGATCGTGACGCTGCCGAAACCGTGCTTGAGCATAAAGAAGTGCTTGGCGGGTATCAGCATCAGATTTTTTACATTCAAGAAGTGGTCAACAAACCTGACCGTGACATTCGGGCTTTTGTTGCCGATGGTAAGTGCATTGCAGCGATTTATCGCAACTCGAGCCACTGGATTACCAATACTGCACGTGGTGGCAAAGCCGAAAATTGCCCTGTCACCTCAGATATTGCAGACCTTGCCGAACGTAGCGCCAATGCGGTTGGTGGTGCGGTGGTGGCTGTGGATTTGATGGAAGACCCAACACGTGGTCTGATGGTGATTGAAGTGAACCATACGATGGAATTTAAGAATTCTGTCAGCACAACAGGGGTGGACATTCCCAAGAAAATTGCGGAATACGCCATCTCGAGATTGAAGTAAATTTCGTTAATATCTAGAAAGTCTCGAGTTGTTGGATTGACTCGAGACTTTCTTTAAGTGTTCGGAACGCTCGAGCGCAACGCCATGAAAGGCTCGAGCGGTTCAATTCGGTATTCGCCTGCATTGGCGGGAACAATCACGGTTTCAAACTTGCCCAGGGTCACTCGAGCTTCTTTCAGCACAACTTCGGCGCGACCTGTTGTGACGGTTATGGCGTGAAAGCTCGAGTGTTCGGTGTTTGAGACAAGATTCATGTCTGAACCGTGGATTTCCTCGAGTTCAAAGTATTCGCAGCTCACTCGGGTTTCTACAGCGTTTAAAGCTCGCATGACGTTGTGATTGATCTGCCCAGTCAGGTTTGGGTTGGTGACGGCAACACTCTGCTCGAGGTGAAGTGCCCGTCCGGCGCTGGCGGGACGAGCCCAATCCCAGACGCGGTAGGTCGTGTCGGACGTTTGTTGGACTTCGTAAATCAAAAATCCTGGTCCGAGGGCGTGCATCGTGCCTGCTGGCATCATGACGGTCGCGCCCGTTTCGACCAGATGCTTTTGCGAAACGCTCAGGATGCTGCCGTCCCGAATGGCTTGCTCGAGCATGGCGGTGTCCGTGCCTGGTTTGACTCCCGCGATCAATTCTGCGCCCATTTTGGCGTCCAGAACATGCCAGGCTTCTGTCTTGCCAAACTGCCCTGCCCCCTCGAGCTTGATTGCCTGTTCGTCATTGGGATGCACTTGAATTGAAAGCCAGTCGGCACAGTCCAAAATTTTGATCAGCAACGGAAACCGTGTTCCAGTCCGTTCTAAGGCTCGAGCGCCCAGAAGATCAACTCCTAAGGTTCGAGCCACTTCCTCGAGTCGTTGACCCGCATATGTGCCACTTTTGATTTTGTTGCCTTCAAACACCAGCCAAGCTTCGCCGTAAGGTTTCTGAATGTCTGGTTTTAATTGCTGCCCACCCCAAACGCGGTGGTGGTATTCGGGAACGACTTGTAAGAGTTCAGGCATGATTTATCCTTTTGCGGTGTAATGAACTGTGTTGCTACCTGAATAAGTCTAACCCGTATTTCGTAACCCTGCCGCAATGCCTTGAATGCTCAGGAGTAAAGCCCGTTCCAAATTGGCGCGGTCTGGGTGATCGCTTGGCAGGGCGCGGTAACGTTTGAGAAGCTCAACTTGGACATGATGCACGGGGTCAACATAAGGATTGCGCAGTTCGATGCTGCGTTTTAAGCGCAGTTCGCGCTCGAGAATGTCTGTGCCAATCGCGTTTTTCACCAGTTGTACGGTGCGTTCAAACTCGAGTTTGATGCTTTCAAAGG
>JANLWR010000274.1:0-3058 GCA_031364625.1 Deinococcales bacterium
CGTTTTGAACGGTGAAACCTTGCGCCTCTCGAGTCCCCAAGCAGCGGCGAAGGCTGGGATTGGCGCGATCCATCAGGAAACGGTGATGTTCGATGAACTCTCGGTGGCGGAGAATTTGTTTGTCGGCAATCATCCGGTCACATCCAAGTTTTTTGCGGGTGGTTTGGTCAATTGGCGTTCGATGCTCGAGCGAGCAAAAACCGTGCTCGAGAAGATGGATGCGAAAATTGATCCTGAAACGCCACTGAAGGAATTGAGCGTGGCGCAAAAGCATTTGGTGCAGATTGCGCGGGCACTCTCGCAAGACTCGAGCGTGGTGATTATGGACGAACCCACCGCGTCGCTGTCCAAAGCCGAGATTGAGGATTTGTACCGTATCGTGCGGCAACTTCGTGACGCTGGCAAGGCGGTGCTGCTGATTACCCATAAATTCGATGAGGTCTTTGCGCTGGCGGATCGTTACGTGGTCTTGCGTGACGGCAAAAACGTTGGAACTGGCAACATTAGCGACACCTCGAGTGAGGATTTGATTCGTCTGATGGCGGGGCGCGAGGTCGGGGCGTTGTTCCCAAAACTCGAGTCCAAACCTGGTGCGGTGATGCTTGAGGTTAAGAATTTTGAGCATCCAACCGAATTCTCGGGCATCAATTTTAGAGTTCGCAAGGGTGAGATTCTGGGGTTTTACGGTTTGGTCGGCGCGGGGCGCTCGGAGGTGATGCAAGCCGTGTTTGGTTTGAATGCCGCCGCGACGGGTTCGGTTTTGATCGATGGAAAAACCGTGAGCATCAAATCTCCCGCCGACGCCGTGAAACACGGTTTGGTCTACGTTCCAGAAGACCGTCAGATTGCGGGGGCAATTTTACCGATGAGCATTTTGCACAACATCACGCTGGCGAGCATCCGTAGCATCGGGAATATTCTCAATCGCAACAAGGAGGAAGCCATCGCCATGCCACTTGCAGAACGGTTGTCGCTGCGTGCCGCGAACCTCGAGCAGAACGTGAGTGAACTTTCTGGCGGCAATCAGCAGAAGGTTGTGCTGTCCAAATGGCTTGCCACCAACCCGAACGTGATTATTCTGGACGAACCGACCAAAGGCATTGACGTTGGCGCGAAAGCCGCCGTGCACTCGTTCATGAGCGAACTGGTGCAAAACGGTTTGGCAGTGATCTTGGTCAGTTCCGAACTGCCCGAAGTCATGAACATGAGCGACCGCATTCTGGTGATGCGCGAAGGGCGTCTTGTGGCAGAATTTGACGCTCGAGTGGCGACAGCCGAAGAAATTGTCACAGAGGCAGCAGGCAATACTCGAGGTTTGGTCGCATGAAAAAAGTTTGGAAAACCCATCAACGCGAATTGATTTTGCTTGGCTTATTGGTGGCGTTGCTGATTGGCGTGGGCATTCGTTCGCCGTCGTTTATCAGCCTTAAAACCTTCGATGCAATCTGGCATGACAGCGCCCTTTTGATCGTGCTGGCACTAACGCAGATGCTGGTCATCATGTCTCAAGGCATCGATTTGTCGGTTGCCGCAAATCTGGCGCTTTCGGGCATGTTGGTTGGTTTGCTCGCCAAAGCCGTGCCAGGAATTCCAGTGATCGGCTTGCTGATTTGCGGCGCAGTTTCAGGCTTGGTGCTCGGCATCATCAACGCCGCACTCATCAACTTTCTCGAGATACCGCCAATCGTTGCCAGCCTCGGTATGATGAGCGTTTACCGTGGTTTGACCTACGTGGTTTCTGGCGGGCAGTGGATCAACGCCAACGAACTTCCGGTCGGACTGGTGGACTTCCCAAATGCCAGATTCCTGGGCATCACCGGACTCGAGTGGGTCAGTTTGATCGCGCTGGTGCTCGGTTGGTTTTTGGTGCATCAATCTCGTTTTGGTCGTGAAATCCGGGCGCGTGGCGGCAATCCGAACGCCGCAAAATACGTTGGAATCCCTGAAACACAGCGTTTGTTTGCCCTGTATGCCCTTTCTGGTGTGGTCGCTGGTGTGGTCGGCGTGCTGTGGGTGGCACGTTTTGCGCTTGCCAACACCGAAATCGCCAGTGGCTTCGAGCTTCAAGTGGTTGCCGCCTGCGTGCTTGGCGGAGTCAGCATCGCTGGTGGCGTCGGCAGCGTGATTGGTACAGCCCTCGGCGCAATCTTCCTGACCACCCTCTACAACGCCTTACCCGTCGTGAACGTCTCACCGTTCTGGCAAACCGCCATCGTCGGCATCGCCATTCTGGTCGCCGCCATCGTCAACCAGGGCGCATCTCGAGTCAAGGGTAAAACCATTTTGAGGCGAGCATGACCGAAAATTCTAGAAGCAATCCCGTTCTCGCTCGAGCACCTTTTAAAATCTCGAGTTTGTTGCTGCGTTGGGAACTGATTTTGCTGGTGATGCTGGCAATCGTGATGGTCTTGAATGGTCGGTTGTCCGAGTATTTTTGGGATGCCGCCAACCTCGGTGATGCCACGCCAATTTTTGCCGAAAAAGGCATGATGGCGCTCGGCATGGCACTCTTGATTTTGTGCCGCGAGATTGATCTCTCGGTGGCTTCGATCATCGCGCTCAGCTCACTCTTGATGGGTTTTGCGGCGCAGTCGGGTGCAGGGTGGTTTGTCTTGCTGCTGGTTGGCGTTGGCACTGGAACGTTGTGCGGTTTTTTGAACGGGTTTTTGGTGGTTCGGTTTGCTGTTCCCAGCATTGCCATCACGCTAGGGACGATGTCGCTTTTTCGCGGCATTGCCCAAGCTGTTCTGGGAGATACCGCACTGACCGCGTATCCAGAATCTTTCGGCAATCTCGGGCAGGGTTATGCGCTGCCAAATCTGCCGATTTCATTCGTGACATTTTTGATTTTGGCGGTGTGCGTCGGCTTGTTCCTGGCTCGCACCCGTTGGGGACGAAACTTGTACGCCATCGGCAACAACCCCGACGCGGCGCGTTTTTCTGGAATTCCTGTCGCCCGTTACCGCCTTGCCCTGTTCACCTTTTCGGGAATGCTGGCAGGACTGGCAGCCATATTTTTAACCTCGAGAATCACCACCACCCGCCCGAACATTGCCCA
>JANLWR010000833.1:0-5667 GCA_031364625.1 Deinococcales bacterium
CGCGCCTTGAGGTTGCGCATGAAGTTCCACTGGTAGACGCCGTTGGCGCGGCGCTCGAGGGATGGCGGCTGCGATGACCAGCTTGGCGTTCGGGGCTGGATTACCCCTGATCTCGAGTCAATTTGTGGTGATGCTGATTTCGGCACTGGCATTTGGTGGCTCGTTCTTGTCGGTGGTGGCATCAACCACGGCGCTGGCGCGGCGCGATTTGCCGAGCCATGCCTGGAATGCGGGCATTGCCTTGTTTACTGTGGTCTTCGCGGCTGGGCAAAGTTTTGGACCACTGATTTCTGGGGCGTTAAGCGACGGCGCGGGAGGTTTACGCGCAGGTCTGGCATGGTCGGCGGGAGTGCTGGCGCTGGGTGCTGTGATTGCTCTTGTACAACCAGCAAAACCCGATTGACGCTTGGTGATAGACTCGAGGCAAGGTTGGGATTTTTGATCTCGAGAAACTTTACGTCTGTAAATGCTGGAAATTTCAAATCCCTACACAAAACAATAGTGTCACATGCGCGAATTTTTGATTTTATTGGACTTATGTTGTATGTTGTCTTCATACAAGTCAAAAAGAAGAGGGGGTGAATTCATGAAACTTGCGAATTTGAATTTACGGGAATTGAGCTTAGGGCAGATGCTCGAGGTCAGTGGCGGTGGCAAAAAAGGCGCTAAAAAGAATAAAGGACAATCGGGTGGAAACAGCTCGAGCGCAAACAGCTCAAGCGGCAATAGCTCCGGTGGTTGCGGTTGTCCACCACCACCATGTGGTGGCGGTGGCGGTGGCGGTGGCGGTGGCGGTTAATTTACACCTAATAGGCAATTCAAGTAAACTCCGATATCTAAAAATATCGGAGTTTACTTTGATTCGGTCGCAAAGAACCGATTTTCTGGGTTGAACTCTCTAGGCTGAACTTACGTTTCAGCGATGGATGAATTGTGTGTTAATG
Source organism: Deinococcales bacterium (assembly GCA_031364625.1). Taxonomy (GTDB): domain Bacteria; phylum Deinococcota; class Deinococci; order Deinococcales; family JAAFIG01; genus JANXTZ01. The sequence goes on from JANLWR010000833.1 coordinate 945, forward strand.
GCGATCTTGAAGCTGACGCGTTTGTGGTTTGAAACAGATTGAATTTACGTCGTGGTCAAATTGTGATTGAAGACAGTATGGGCTGCTTGGGCAGAGTCGGATCGTATTTGTAATGATTATTCAAGTTTCGCCATTAAGTCTTTACAAAGTTGGTTTTATATTGATTTTACCTTTGTGGCACAGCAAAAAACCACTATCCCCCATCGAGGGGTTGCAGAATCCTTCGTATAAGTCTATTCTGCTCAGGAATGCTATCCTGGTAGCAAAGACACCATTCTAAGAGGCACTCGAGCCTACTTTTTATCTTACAGGGGTTTTTTAAAATTTAAAACCTTCTCAATAAAACGGCAATTTGAACCGTTAGGATAAAATTAAAAAACTAACTACACAATAAGTGACCTTAAGGCATGAACAAAAAGTGTTTTGGTGAGGTGGTCAAAATGAGAGGAAAATCTAAGGGATTTACACTGATTGAGTTACTTAGTGTTATAGCCATTTTAGGTATTTTATTTGGAATAGGCATTATCACTGCCGTAGGGCTAAGGAATCCTCTTGGTGAGGCTGTCACACAACTCAGTTCCGTTTTGCGGCAAGTGCGAACTCGAGCCATCTCGACTACTTCAGCGTATCGTTTGAAGGCAACATCTTCAACAAAAGCAATTGTTGAATACGCTTTGGGCTGTAACTCAACGACCTGGGTGACGGATTCTCGTTTAAGTATGGATCTCGAGCCAGGTATTCAATTTTCCAATCCAAGTTTTGTTGTTTGCTATCAGCCACGTGGGACAGTACCTACGGCAATTACGATTGGTCTGTTTAATGCAAAAGGTCAAACGCGTTCAGCCGCAGTGTATACAGCAGGGGCAATAATTATTCAATAAAGAGTTTAGGTGAATTTACTATGAAAGATACTCGCTCTGGTTTTACAATAGTAGAAGCCATCGTTGCTATTCTTATTCTTGGAATTGCATTGTCATTTATTATTCCTGCATTTGTGGCAAACTTACAGATAAATACCAAAAGTGAAGAACGAACGTACGCAGTTGCGGCGGCTCAACAGGTTCTCGAGAATTTACGACTTGCAAACCCGCAAAGTTTACCAAGTTCGGGATCAAGTACCGCAATCAATATAGTCATTGGAGGGTACGCATATGTTGTAACACCTTTCTACTGCGCAATTACTACTTTGTGCACTTCAACAAGTAAGTATATACGGGTTGATGTTGCGTTTAAATCAAAAGTTCTTTACACCGCAGAGACTGTATTTGCTAAAATAGCAAATCCTTAGGATAGACAAAAATTAAAAATGGGATCGAAGTGCGTAATAAAAATACTAGGAGATATAAACCGTGAGAAAAACATTATTTCAAAATACTAAAAATACACACCCTAATACCCATGAAACCAAAAAACAGATTTTGGAAGCTGGAGTCACGCTAATTGAACTTTTGATCGCAATGGCAGTGGTGGGTTTATTGCTGGCTATCGCTTTTCCAATAGTCACTTCTTCGCGCCAAGTCTATGTATTAGATACTTCGCGCACTTCAGTATTACAGAATCTTCGCAATACAATGGATCTTATTGGAGCAGAAGTACGTCAAGCAGGACAGAACGTATCTTCGGCGTCATCTGTGCCGGCAATTGTGCTTTCAACAACTGCCGGCAATTCCACTTTAGAAGTTCTCCGTGCTGTAAGTGCAAATACGTTAACAATTTGTGCACCACTCAGTGCTGGGGCGACCAGTATCACCATTGGTCTAAAAGTCCCACCAGCACTACCCACAGGCGCATTTAATGGTTGTCAGTTTCCTGGAGGGCAAGCCGATGGATTAAATGATTGGAAAGACTACATGACACGCAATAATGGTATCGCCACACTTTATATTTTTAATCGAGCGAATGCCACCGGCGATTTCGTACGTCTTTCGGCAATACAAAACGTGGTTGGAGCCACCAATGCTACCCTGACCATTTCCAGTGGGTTGACCCAGAGTTATACGCTTATTCAGCAACCGATTATTTATTTAGTCGAATCTCGAGCATTTTCGCTAAATACCACCACAAACACGTTAGAAATGGTGCGCGACCATAGCAGTACGGTTGAAAAAGTAGCTCCAGATATTACCAACATGAGTGTTCGTGCTTGTACGGCGATAGATACAAGCCGCAATTGTACAAGCTGGGTGAACAATTTTACAGTGACTCCAATTGTTTCTTGGAAATCGGTACGAAGTATTGAAATTATACTCAAGAGTAGTGCCAAAGCGGGAAATTCGACTTTGGCGCGTGAATTAAAGAGTAATTTTTTACCACGCAACTCATTTTAGTAAATCCACGTATTTCGATCAGGGCATGGAGGGATAAAACATATGAAAAATAAACAGTCAGGATTTGTGGTGGTTATGGTACTTTCAGTCATTGTTATTTTAAGTTTGATTGTTGGATCTTATTTTTTTATAACAGTAGGAGAATTGGCGTCAAATAAAAGTTCGCAAGAGACAACTTCGGGTTTTTATGCGGCTGAAGGTGGCTTAAATTTGCGAGCAGAAGCAATTCGGACAAAATTTAATGACCGTGGGCAACCATCTGGTTCTTCTCCGACAGCCAGTACCGCCGATGACTATTGTGTAGCAGGCGGAAATCAGGGCAGTGGAGATTTCGCTTGTAAGAATTATGCTTTTTCGACGGCGAATGTTCGTACCTATGTTGAAGATATCACCAGTGGCGTACCAATTTCGGGTACTGTTCCTGTCGGTGAAGAATTTGAAGGTATGTTGTATCAAGGCTATCAGTACGATGTTTTTTCGAGCGCCTACAACAAGAATAATTTGCCCTCCGCTATTTTGCAAATGCGTTTTACAAGCCGTTTGGTTCCACTGTTTCAATTTGCTATTTTTTACGACAAGGATCTGGAATTTTCCAATACCGCAACCTTGACCGTCGGTGGGCGAATCCATACCAATTTTGATTTGTATTTTAATGCTGGCAGTGGGGGCAGCACTTTAACGATCAATGGTCTGACAACAGCCGTGGGTCAAACATACCGTGGTTTTAAAGACCAAAATGCTTGCGGTGGAGCCGTTCAAGTCCAGGCAATTGGTGGAGGATTGACTGGTATCAACTGTGGAGGTTCGCGGGTTGCCCTAACCAATGCTGCGTTGAATACTTGGAATGGCGGAATACGCCAGGGCGTTCTAAAGCTAAATGTACCCAAGCCCGCCGCATTTACTCCAACCCCTGGCGCACAGTATTGGGACGGCGCAGAATTAAGAGTTGTTTACGATCTGGCAGCCACTCAAGTGCAAGTACGAGATGCGAACAACGCCATAAATATAGTGGCAACAAATACTTTAAACGCGACTTGTGGAGCACCAGTAACAAGTTCTGCCAATGCTTTTTATGATCGACGCGAAGGACCCGTTGCTGGTGGAACGAGTGGGAGACTTATCACCATGCTCGAGGTGAATATGGGCAATTTGCTCACGTGTATCAATAACAATGCAGCCGTATTAAATGTACCAGGTGGACTGGCAAACACATCTGACAATGGTTTGGTTTTGTACTTTACAGTCATTGGACTAAATTCAAATTTAAACCCTAGTGGCTACGGTGTTCGTCTGCGAAATGGCAATAATCTCTCACCTTTTAACAACACCAAAGGTATCACCGTTGTCTCTGACCAACCAATTTATATCCAAGGTGACTATAACAACAACAATAATGGTGTAGTTCCAGGGTGGGTTCCAGCATCGGTCATGGGCGATGTGATCAACGTCTTGTCAGCTAATTATGCAAATGCGCCTACCAGAGTAGGTACAAGACCAGTACTGTTGACAGCAGCTATACCTTGTAATCAGCCTACAAAAGGGCAAGCCCCTCTGGATTGCCGTCCTGCCACCAACACAACCATTCGCGCTGCGATTGTTGGTGCGACAGATTCCACAGGCAATGCCGAGGGTGCTGCTGGTCGAGATGTTGGAATATCAAACGGTGGAGTCAACAACATGATGCGGTATCATGAAGAATGGGGCTTTAACGGCGGTTTGATAGGCGGGGCAGCCACATTCACATATCAAGGTTCATTGGTCAGCCTCAATACCCCACTGCACATGGCAGGCACATGGTCACTGGGAGGACCGAACTTCACTCCCCCTGGGCGTTCAATTTACAATCCGCCAATCCGCAACTGGTCATACGATACACGCTTTAACACCGCAGTCAATTTGCCGCCATTAAGTCCACAAGCGGTCAGTTTAAAACAAGAGCGCTTTAATCGAAGCTTTGATCGCACCACACGCTGAACGGCTGAACTCGAGCTTTTTTCAACATATCCTAACAAAACATACCAATTTGAAATAAGCTGAACTCGAGAATTCATTGCTCGAGTTGCACTTATTCCAGGCGCTCAATCCGTGTCCTCAGTGTTGCGACTTGCTCGAGCAACCCCCTGGAATCATTCTGGCTTTTCTCGAGTCGTTCGGTTTCGGCTCGAATAAACCTGGTGTACGGTGCGCTGGCTTCGCGCAACCTGGCGGTGGCGCGTTCAGACTCGAGTTTGTGCTCACGGGTTAAAACCTCGTGTAACCTGTCGCGCAAGGTGTTGATGCGCGTCTCGAGGTCGCTTTTGGCTTGGGCGCGTTTGCGGGGCAGGATAAACAAACCCAAACTGGCGGCGGCAAGCCCCACCAGAATGCCCGTGAAATCGAGCAGGAAGCTTCCCAAG
>JANLWR010000888.1:0-8183 GCA_031364625.1 Deinococcales bacterium
TGCTGGCTTAAAGCTGCTGACCATGACGGGTGGGCTTGATGTTGGCGCGGCTGGGGCGGCGTCTCTCGAGGCGACCGCGCAGGGCATGAAAAAAGCTGGCGCAAGTTTTGAACGCCTAACCTCGAGCGAACTGATGCAGCGTTTCCCGCAATGGCATGTTCCCGAAAACTGGGTGGCGTTGCATTCGCAGGATGCTGGGATTCTCAATCCCACGCATTGCATCGAAGTGATCGCAGGTATGGCTCGAGCACATGGGGCGAGTGTTCTCGAGCATACAACCGTTGCAAAACTCGAGCTTGAAACGAACACGGTTGTCACTTCAAAAGGTAATTTTAGTGCCGACAAAATCATTGTCGCGGCTGGCGCTTGGCTTCCAGAACTCATTCCGAATCTGAATTTAAACCTAGAGGTAACGCTCGAGAGTGGCGTGTTTTTCAGACCCAAAAACCTCGAGATGTTCATCCCCGAACGCTTCCCGCTTTTCATTGAACACCGCATCGTCACGCCCGAAACAAACCGATTTGATGCCGCCCAAGCCTACGGTTTTCCAGTTTATGGTTTGCCTGGGGTCAAAGTTGGTTTGCATCATTCTGGCGAAACCATGACCGCCAGCAACCGACATTTTGAGGTTTCAACCCGCACCCTCGAGACACTGCAAGCTTGGATGCTCGAGCATCTGCCCGACGCGGCAGGTGAGATCATTCACGCCAAAACTTGTTTGTACTCGAATACCAAAAACCATGATTTCTTGATCGACTGGCATTCTCAGTTAAATCCCCAAGGCTCGAGCAATGTTTTGATTGCCAGCCCGTGCAGTGGTCACGGGTTTAAATTTGCGCCGTTCATGGGTGAATTGCTGGCGGACATGGTGACGGGGCAAACCAACACGTTCCAACTCGAGCGTTTTGGGGCGGCGGCACATTTGGCTTGAAACCTCAATGAAGACTCGAGATTCAAAAAGTTGCTCGAGCCGCGATAGACTGAACGCTGTCTTATGCGTTTACAAACACTTGGCGGATTAAAACTCATGCCCTCGGATTTTGCCCGTCCGAAGCCGCTCTTGTTGCTTGCTTATTTGGCGGTAGAGGGCGTGAAGAATCGCCGTCATCTGGCAGAACTGTTCTGGTCGGACGCGAGCGACCCTGCCAGCAGTTTGCGCGTGGCGCTCAGTCAATTGCGCAAGGACGCTGCGGGTTCACTGGTCGAGAATGGTGAACGGCTCGGATTGGCGCTGAAAAGTGATGTCAGCGAGTTGCTCGAGGTTGTTCGTGATGGGCATTTTGAGCTGCTGCCACCGTTGTACTCGGGTGCTTTTCTCGAGGGTTTTGTGCTGCCAGATTGGGGTGCGGAACTCGAGGAGTGGGTTTATGGCACTCGGGAATTTATTGCCTCTCAGGTTCGGGGCGGTTTGCTGCGGGTGGCGGAAGCCGAGGCGAACCAAGGACGGTTTCTCGAGGCGGCGAATCATGCCCAAACCGCGTACAAATTGCAGGGCGCTCGACCGCTCGAGCCGGATGACCTGAAACGACTGCATTCGCTTTTGGTGGTTGGCGATCATTTGCTTGCGGGCGAGGTACGGCGTGAGGCGCGAGAGTTTGGCATCGAATTGGCGTCCGATCCGGTGGCGGCAAGACAGAAATTTGCGCTTGGACTCGAGGGTACGGATGCCGCTCATGCGGTGGCGCATCATTTGCCAAGCTCGAAGACTTCATTTGTTGGGCGCGATCTGGAATTGGTCGAGCTTGGCAATGCGCTCTCAGGCGGTGAAGTGCGCTTGATGACGCTTTTGGGTCCGGGCGGCATTGGCAAGACCCGCTTGGCACTTCAGGCGGCGCACGATCAGGTCGGGGAAAATCATTTTCGGGATGGTTTGTACTTCGTGGCGCTCGAGCATTTATCCCCAGATCAGTTGCCTCGGGCGCTGGCAACGGCACTCGGTGTGATGGTGCAGGGTAACGCCGATCCGCTTGAAACCATCCAGAATTTCTTGAATAACAAAGCCGTTTTGATTGTGCTGGACAACTTCGAGCATTTAACCTCGGAGGCGGGTTTTATCTCCGATTTGCTCGAGGTTTGCCCAAATCTGGTTTTGCTTGTGACCTCGCGTGAACGTTTGCAACTCGAGGAAGAATTTGTGCTGCCGATCTTGGGCGTGTCCGTTCCGAAACGAGGCTCGAGACTTTCAGATGCAGAATTTTCCGATGCGTTGCGTTTATTCGTGCAACGTGCGAAACGCGTTCGACTCGATTTCGTGCTTTCGGAATTGGACTTACCCGCCGTGCTCGAGATTTGCCGTTTGGTGGAGGGGTCACCGCTCGGGATCGAACTGGCTGCGGCTTTGGTGAAGATGCTGCCGCTACCAGAAATCGCCGGCGAAATTGCCCGTAACCTCGATATCCTCGAGACGAACAGCAGCAACGCCAAAGAGGCTCACCGCAGTTTACGCGCCGTGTTCGAGCAGTCCTGGCAGCGTCTCTCGGGTCGGGAGCAGGACGTGTTCGCCCGGCTGTCGGTGTTTCAGGGCGGTTTCAGGCGTGAGGACGCGAGTGCGCTGGCTGGCGCGACGATTCCGGTGCTCGGCACGCTTTTGGACCGTTCGTTACTGCGGGTCAGCCCGCATGGTCGTTACGATTTGCACGCCTTGGTGCTTCAGTACGCACGCGAAAAACTCGAGCTGCAACCGAGGGTTTTTAAGACCGCCCGGGCAGAACATGCCAGATTTTTTCTCGAACTGGCACAGACGGCAGCCCCAGAACTGTACGGCGTCAGCAAGGCGGTTTGGCTTTCAAGACTCGGGCAAGAACACGAAAATTTTCGGGCGGTTCTCGAGTGGGCAAAACAGCAAAACGAACTCGAGCTTGGTTTGCGACTGGCTGGGGCGCTCAAGAATTACTGGATGATTCGTGGTCATGTGCACGAGGGCGGCGAACGGCTCGATCAGCTTCTCAAACTCGAGGCGGCAAGTGAAGTGCGTGTTCCACCTGACGTTCGAGCCACAGCCTTAACCGGCGCGGCTTGGTTGGCACACGCCCGAGATGATTTCGCTCGAGCCACAGTTTTGTTCGAGGAGAGCACCAATTTGCGGCGCTCGCTCGGTGAAACCATTCAACTCGAGGCGGCACTGGTCAACGAGGCGATGCTGGCGCGTTCGGAGGGCAATTATGTTCGTGCCAGACAATTGCTCGAGCAGGGTTTGGCGCGTCACCGCGACGCCAAAAACCGTCAGAGCATCGGGCAGGATGGTCTTGGTCTTTCACTCTCGAGGTTGGCGCTGGTTTTGTGCGAACAGGGCGAATACGGCAGCGCCGAAGCCTTATGCCAAGAAAGTTTGGCGTTGCACCGCGACCTCGGTGACCGGGGCGGCATCGCGGCGACCCTGCTCGGTCTGAGCGACATTGCCCGTGAACAAAACCAAGCGGAGCGTGCTCGAGACTTGGCAGAGGAAAGCCTTAAATTGTTTGAAGAGCTGGGTGAAGCCTGGGGCGTGGCTTTTTCCCTGAACAACCTGGCGCTCGCCGCTTTTGCCCAAGGCGACTTTGAGCACGCCAAAGCGCTCGCCTTTGACAGCACCACCAGAGCGCGAACCTTATGGGGCGGCGCTCCGAGCGCAGAATCACTCTCGAGCCTGTCCATGATTGCCCTGGCGTCCAATGACCTCGAGCAAGCCCGAAGTGCGCTGCAAGAATCACTGACCGCCACAAGGCAGTACGGACCACGCTGGCTGGTGGCGGTTGGACTCGAGGGTTTCGCTGGGCTAGCCCTGCGGGAGCATCAACCAAAACGGGCGGCTTGGCTTCTGGGCGCGTCTGAAGTATTGCGCCAGAACATGGGCGCACCACTCTCGCCGTTGCGCCGCCCAATGCACGAACGTCTGGTTTTAGAAACCCAAAACGCGCTCGAGATTGACACTTGGAAAAACGCTTACCAACTTGGCGGCACAACCCCACTCGAGCAGGTTATTGCACTCGCTTTGACCAATGACCCAAAACCAGAAAACTCAAGCCAGACTGCAAGCCGCAAAGAAACCAGTTAAAACAGCAGCCCGAAAGCTCGAGACAAAAAACTGGCAGCCTCGAGATTGGGGCTGCCAGTCGGTTTTAAGATTGGGTTACTTGGTCACTACATTGCATTGCCAAACCAGACAGACACAGCCTGATTCGAGACCACATTCCGAGTGAAGCAGCCTGCACTCTGATCGCCCGAGACGCTTCTCCAACCTGGCAGGGTGGTCTGACAAATCGAGTACGAACCCGGCAGCAGGTCATCAAAACGAACCACACCTCGAGCATCGGTGATCTTGGATTGAGATTGAAGCGTCTGGTTGTTTTTAACCGTGATTGTCCAGTTTGAAAGCAGCGGTTCAAAGATGACATCCCAGCCACCATTAAAATTGAGTTCTTGGTAGACGAACGCATTCACGCTGCCTGGTGGTGGTGGCGTCACCTGAATGCTGATGGTGGCGGGGCTGGAAAGCAAATTGCCATCGCTGGCTTGGTAAGCAAAAGTGGCGATGCCAACAAACCCTGGGGTTGGTACAAAGGTAAACGTACCATTCAGTTGAGGGGTTAATTTTCCACCTACCGAATCAATCCTGACCGAACCAAACCCAACTGGGTCGCTGTCTGGGTCGCTGTCGTTGGCTAAAATATTCCGAGCCGCATTGATGCCGAGCGGTGTGTTCATTGGGGTCGTGTAATTGTCACTGACGGCAACCGGTGGGTGGTTGATGTTATCAACCGTCACCGTGACGGTGGCGAAGCTCGAGTAGAGTGAGCCGTCGGTGATTTGATAACTGAACGTGTCGCTGCCGACAAAACCGGCGTTGGGCGTGTAACGAAAAGAACCATCGTTGCCGTAATTCAAAACGCCATTGCTTGCACCTCTGGCGGTGGCGAAGATTAAACGCAGACCCTCGGGCGAAAGATCGTTGCTCAGCAGTCCTGGCGCGGCAACCCTCAAGGTGTTTCCCGTTGCCATTCTGAAACTGTCCGCCACCGCGACGGGTGGGCGTTGTTCATACGCGCCGATGTCGCAATTGCCATTTTGTGGACGTGCCACGCCGCGTTGGTCATTTTCTGGCGTTGCGCTGCCGCAAGTACCCGCATCCAGAGCCGCGCTGCCGGTCAACAGGGCGTGGGTTGGCGTGCTGCCAGGGGCGTTGATTTGCAGTGGTCCCAAAAAAATACGGCTGCTGTTGGGTTGATCCATGGTTGCGGTGAACTGGCAACTTGCATCGTTCGAGAGGTTGTAGCCGAGGGATAAGAATGTGCCAGAAACAGATTTCATGCAGGCAAGGGCGTTCTTGTCGCTCGAGTGTCCAATAATAATGCTGTTCTGAAATAAAACGCCAGCGTGGACTCCACTACTTGCCACAGCATTTCCATCAGGTTCATTGATCGTGCAGTTTGCCAGTGTTGCATTGCCATTATCGTTAAAAATAGCATTACCAATAACGGCGCTGTTGTTGCTGATGGTACTGTAAAAACAACCCAAGACCCCAGAGTTGTAAATACCACCGCCACTAAATCCAAAATTTTTGCTGACTGTACTGCGAAGCAAAGTCAAGTTACCAGTGTTTAAAATACCACCATTGCCAAATCCGACACTAACGCCACTGTTTTTGGTGACAACACTGGCGTTCAAGGTCAGTGTACCCACGTTGAGCACACCACCGACACCAAGGGTGGGATTGTATCCATTGCGAATTGTGACACCTTTGACCACGGCGACCACACCTTTTCGCACCTCCAAAACAAGCCTTGACGAGTCACCATCCAGAATCGTTTGCTGTGCACCTGCGCCTTGCAGGGTGACGTTTTTGGTCAGGATCACTTGTTCATGGTAGACACCGGCGGCAATAGAAATAGTGCTGTCGGGTGCGGCGGCAGCCAAGGCGGCATTGATACCCGTTTGACTGCAACCCTTTGGGCAAACTGTAATGACCGCCTGCGTTGACAAGACCGACGCTTTGCTCGAGTCGAGCGCAGCAGTCTCCTGCCCAAGCTGCCCACACGCAGCCAGCCCAGACGCGAGTGCAAACCCGCCCGTAACAATCAATGACCTGTTCAACAATCCAACAATTCTTTTCATGGCACTACCTTTCATTCTCGAGCTTGAGTAAGTGCGGTGCTCGAGTTCGGCTCGAGCGTGGTGGCTGGTGTTCACTGTTTTCATGGCTGCTCTCCTTGTGATTTGATCTGAAGTCAGAATGCAACGACAGGCATTAACGAGGCGCTAACGTTCGAGACAAAAAACTGGCAGCCTCGAGAGTGGGCTGCCAGTTGATTTGAAATTTTTGCGGTCTATTTAGGAATTGGGATTCAATAACTTCCCGATTTCCTGCGAAAGGGTGAACACAAGGTTCACCCCTACAGGACATGATTTTTTTCGTAGGGGCGCTGCTTGCTGCGCCCTTGCATTTGCAGATTTTATTTCAGAACAAATCCTTAGTGTGCCAATGGCAGATTGAGCGGCGCGGGGTTGAAGGCGATAGAACCAAACGCCAGGTTGTTGACGTTGCTGATTGTGCTCATGGCATCGGGTGTGCCACTGGCGGTCAGTTGATCTGGCGTGAATTCGACCAGGGTGTTGTTGCCAGTATTGCTGACCCAGAGATCGCCGCTCGAGTCGAACGCCAGTCCGGCTGGATTGCTGAGGTTAGTGCCATTGGAGGAAAGGGTCAGGCTGCGGGCGCTGTTGTCGGTGGTCAGGTTGGCGCTGCTGAACATGACCAGTGTGCTGTTGCCCAGGTCGGACACCCAGAGGTTGCCGCTCGAGTCGAAGGCAATCGAACTGCCTGCACCTAGGCTGGGGTTGAGGGTGATTGTCGGAATCGGCGTGCCACTGCGGGTCAGTTGGTCGGGCGTGAACCTGACGATGTTTTGGGGTGAAGCGCCGTTCAAAACCCAGAGGTTGCCATTCTGGTCAAAAGCAAGGCTGGATACCCCGTGCAGCGTCGGACTCGAACCACTGGTATTGGCACTGACAATCAAACCTGGCGTGGGGTTATCAGTTTGCGAAAGCTGATAGGGAGTGAACATAACCAAGCTGTCATTGCCCAGGTTGGCGACCCAGAGGTTGCCAGCGACATCGAACGCCAGACTGGCTGGACGACTGAGCGACCCCGCACTCGAGCTGATGGTCTTGACTGGGCTGGGTGTGCCGCTTTGGGACAGTTGCGAGGCGGAAAACTCGAGGATTGTGTTGTTTGTGCTGTTTAACGTCCAAAGGTTGCCCTTGCCATCGAAGACAATCGAGGCGTTAACACCGCCCGCGTTGCCGTCCAGGGTGACGTTTGGCAGAATCATTGAGTTGCCGCCGAAACCCAGGCTCGAGGCTTTGTACGCCACCGTGCCAGCCGTGCGCGGCAACCAGAGCGCAGCAGTCCCAGGGTGCAGGCTGTACGTCACCTGGGTCGTTGTGGTGCGTGCACTGGCAATGTTAAGGGCATTTGCGCCCACACCGTCCAGAATGAAGTCCACCACCGAACCGACCAGACGCACGGACGGAATATCGAGGGTGTAACTGCCTGGAATCAGGTCTGTCAGCAGGCTCGTGGTCGTCAGGGTCTGGTGGAAGCCGTTTGGTCCACTGACCATCACGTTGGCTTTCGCGCCGTTTGGCAAGCCAGCGATATTCACTTTCAGCGTGCCGGTTTGAACGGTGTACGTCACGATGACCGTGGAAATAGCCCCAGGACTCACCTCCACTGGCGAACGGTTCACGCTGGCGGTGTAAATGCTGCCACCAGAAGTCACTGTTGCTGGCGTAATTGCATAAGTATCTGGTGTTAAATCGGTCAAGGTTTTACTGCCAGTCAGGGTTTGGTTAAAGACACCCAAAACTGCCACGGTCACACTGGCGTTAACCCCAACGGGTAGTCCAACAACGCTAACCTCGAGCGACCCCAATTGCGGAGCTTGAACGGCATAGGTCACGCTCGAGGTTGCAGTACCACCGGCAGCCAAGGTTACGGGCGAACCGGTCACGCTGCCGATATAAGTGCTTACGCCGGAAACCACATTGGCGGCGGTCACGGTGTAAATCCCTGCGGTCAAACCACTTAGCACCTGGCTACCAGTCAGGGTCTGATTGAATCCAGCCGCGCTTGTCACGTTTACGCTCGAGTTCACGCCGTTTGGCAGACCGCTAACATCAATTTGCAGCGTTGCGGGCTTTGGGGC
>JANLWR010000929.1:0-6086 GCA_031364625.1 Deinococcales bacterium
AAAAACCATGGTTGCCAGCAAGCCTGCAAGCTCGAGCGGATCGCCTTGAACTTCTTTATTTTTGACGGCTGCCTCAAGGACGCTTGCCACGGCGTACAAGAATGGTTTGAGGGATAAATCGGCGGGTACGCTGGCGTCAAACAGCACGCGAAAGAAACCTTGGTGTTCGTTTTGAAAGGCGATGCTCTCTTCGGCAATGGTTCGCACCCGAGCCTCGAGTGTGGTTTGAGGCTCGAGTGCGGTTTGAATGCGGGTGGCGAGTTCCTCGAGTTTCCATTCTCGCAGGGCGACCGCCAGGTGTTGTTTGTCTGGGAAGTATTTGTACAAGCCCACACGGGTGAGTAGGGCGCGTTCGGCAATTCTGTCCATCGAGGCGTTGCCGTAACCGTCCAAACTAAAAATCTCGAGCGCCGCCTCGAGAATCTCGAGCGTGCGGCGTTCGCGGCGGCGTTCGCGCAGGGTTGGGGGTGGATTCATATTTTCAGTCTACGGTTAGTTTCTGCTGTGTTTATGCTTGAAATTGTGAAATGCCTTAAACTGTTCATTGTTTAGGTTTAACGGAGGATTTATGAACATTAAGAATCGTTGGTTTGCGCTTGGTTTGTCGTCATTGGTTGTTACAGGTGTTGCGTTCACAGTGCTGGCGGCTTCAACTCCAATTCGTGCGGTGGCTCGAGTTTTTGATGCCAAAGGACGGAATGTTGGTGTGGTGACATTTGTTGATTTTGGTAGTGTCACCAAAGTCAGTTTTTTGATGGCAGGTTTAAGCTCAGGTAAGCACGGGGTTCATGTTCATGGTGGTATTGGTTGCGACGATACCAAAGATGTGACTACTGGCGCGACCGTGAAATTTGGCGGAGCGGGTCCGCATTTTGATCCGAATGACACCAAAAATCATGGTGGTCCAAGTGTGGGTTCGGAAAAGGGTCATGCGGGTGATCTCGAGAATCTGGTGTTTGACGCCGACGGTGGTTCATTTCAGAAGATTTCAACCTCGAAAATTACGCTTTCGGGCGGGGCATTATCGGTGGTTGGTAAAACCATTATCATTCATGCGAACGAGGACAATTACTCCAACACGCCTGCTAATGGTGGCAGTGGTGCTCGAGTGGCTTGTGGTGTGATCCAAGCAAACTAAGTACCTGCCGCCTGCATTTTAGAATTTCCGCTTCGCTCCAATTCTGTCATTTCGGCGGCAGGTACGCTGTCCCTACTCCCTTTGGTCGGAAATGTTTTAGGAAAAAACTCTAAAACATTTCGGGGAGATACTTAAATGTTGTGTTTGATGCCTCGAGCGAAATCTCGAGGTTTTTTATTTGAGGTCAATGTTGGTTCTAAACCAGCTCACGGCGTCTGTGGCGGTTTCATCAAAATGCCTGAACGTCACGCCCAGTTCGCGCATGGCTTTGGCGCTGCTGGCAATGTCTTTGGGCAGCAAGGTTTTGACACCTTCGACGGTCATGCTGCTGGGTTGTTTGGTGATGCTCGAGAGGCGCTCACTCATCCAAGCGATTGCCAGTATGATGTTCGCGGGCAAGATGCGTTTGGGGGCTGGTATTCCGCTGACGCGTTCGATGGCAGCCCCAATCTCTTGCAGGCTCATGTATTTCCCTGCCAGAATAAAACGATCTAAATTCTTGCCTTTCTCGAGTGCCAAAATCATGCCGTTTGCCACGTCGCGCACATCAACGACCGTTGTGCCGCCGTCTGGGTAAGCCGAGATTTTGCGTTCCAACAGGTCGAGTACGACTTGTCCGGCGGCGGTTGGGGCTGCGTCGCCGGGTCCGTGCATCCAGCCTGGAAAAACGGTGATGACCTCGAGTTTGGATTGCTTTAAAAATTCTGTTATGGCTTGGTCGGCTTTCAGTTTGCTGCGAAAGTACAGGTTCTCGAGCCGTTTGGCGTCGGGTGGCGTGGTTTCGTCGCCGGGTTGGTGGTTGGCTTTCATACCGATCACGCCGCTCGAGCTGGTGTGAACAACGCGTTTGACGCCGTGTTTTTCGGCGGCTTTGAGTAGTTCTATGGTGGCGGTGACATTCAGTTTCTCGAGGGTTTCCCAGTGGTTGCCTGGGGCGTAATATTCGCGGAAGTAGGCGGCGGTATGAAACACTACGTCGCAACCCGCGAGGGCTGGGGCGAACGCGCTCACGTTTTCGAGGTCGCCCTCAACAATCTCGAGCTTGAGGTGTCCAAGGACTTTTTGGGCTTTTTGTTTGTTGCGAGCCAAGGCTTTGACTTCATAGCCGCGCTCGAGCAGGGCTTGAATAAGATTGCTGCCGAGAAATCCTGTGCTGCCGGTCACGAATGCTTTCATGGTTCTCCTTTAAAAAACTATGCAAACTGTAATACTTGTTTACAAATTGTAAACAATTTTAGATTACAATCTTGAGCCTCAATTCCAGCCCTCGGCAAACTATCAGCTCGAAACTCGAGAGTGTTACTTGCGGTCAAGTTGCTCGAGTTGAACGGGCTTTATCCAAACCTGGAAGGCTTGGAGAATGGTTCAACTTTTCAGGCTACGCCCAAGCTACGCCAGTTTTTCTAACCTAGCTCAGGAGGTTTTCCAATGAAACAAGGTTTTCGATTATTGATGCTGGCAGGATTTGCTGCGCTCTTGTTGGCATCTTGCCAGGGCAATACCCAAACGCCAGACCCAATTTTAACGCCAGAAAACGCTTTCGGTGGCGCAATTCCAGACGATGCAACGGTGGTCACGACTGAAGAATTTAAAGCGTTGACAACCCAAGAGGGATTTACCCTGGATTCACTTAAACTGCGTCTGGAGCGCAAAACAAAGGCGGCGGCACAATTTAAGACCGACAGCGATGCGGTCAAAAACCTGGTTGTGCAATCACCCGCCTACAGCAAAGCCCTGATCGAACCCGATCCAAAAGACCCCAACCTGACAGTTTTGCCAGACGGCAATTACCTGCTGACCGTTCAAGGTAACGCTGGGGCGTTCAAGGTCGTGACCGACGGCAAGCCAGCACTTTACGCGGACATGCTGGCATCGCGTCAAAACTTTCAGAACACGGCAAAGCAACTCGAGATTTACAGCACCAGTTACCTGGAACTGAGCGATGCGCTGAAGCTGGGCTTGCCCACACCAGACAGCCTCGTCGGGGCGAATCTCGAGGCAATCTTGGCGGCACGCACGGCACTTGGGCTGGCACTGGCAGACAATCCCGCAACCCTCCTCGATGCCCATCCGATCAATGCCCGCCAAAGCAGTCGTGCCATCCCAGCCGATGCCAAACCGATTGGCTTTCCAGCCAGTGCCAGTCTCGAGGAGGGCGCGGGCAAGGGT
This sequence comes from Deinococcales bacterium, assembly GCA_031364625.1. Taxonomy (GTDB): domain Bacteria; phylum Deinococcota; class Deinococci; order Deinococcales; family JAAFIG01; genus JANXTZ01. The sequence continues at coordinate 3,308 of JANLWR010000929.1, forward strand.
TTAGACCATGAGGGACAAGATTGCAGCACGCCTAAGGTGAACGGTTTATACCAAAATTTTTGGTGGCGACAAAAGTTTTACGCGACCAGCATCAAATCTCAAGGCACTCGCGGGTCTTGCGTGGCGTTTGCGGTCGCTGCCGCGCTCGAGACTCGGATTGCCATTGAAAAAAGCCGTTGGGTGAACCTTTCAGAACAGTTCTTGTGGAGCAAAATTGCTTCCGACTGGGACGCTCGAGAATACGGTGACGGCGCGAGTCTGCCTGGAACGAGCGACGACTTTTTTGACACCAAATTTGGTCTGCCGCTCGAGAGCGCCTGGAATTACAACACCTCGCGCAAGCGGGTCGATTCCCCGGACGAGGAACGTTATTATTATTCTTGCAAGGACTACACAGAATTTTGCTCAAATGCTTCGCACCAAGAGCAAGAATTCTGCGCCTTTGAGGGGGCTGGCGTCGGTTTTTGCGGTTACAAGACGCCTGCCGTCGGCGGCGAGCGCTTCAAACAAACCCAAGCCGACACGATTTATGACTGGTACAGCACCTTCAGTTTGCCAGTCGATGAGATGCGAGCACTCCTCAAAAACGGGCATCCGATGGTGGCGGGGCTGCTGGTCAATCAAGGCTACGACCATCCAAACGAAAATGGTTTTATCACCACCCTGTCCGATGCCAATTACCGTGGCAGGCACGCGGTGCAAATCGTGGGCTTTATTTCCAACATCGACATTCTGGCGCATCCAAGTTTGCCCAATTCGGTCAAGCAACTTGCCAGCCAGGTCACAGGCGGGTTTTTCATCATCAAGAATTCTTGGGGCTACTGCATGGGCGACGCCGGTTACATTTACATTCCGGTCAGTTGGGCAAAAGAATATTTTACCCAAGTCACGGTCTACGCCTCCAAACCGAGTGCCGCCTTCAAAAGCACCCCCAATTCGCTTCCCAGCATTCAAATCACCGCGCCAGCCACCGGCTCGAGCTTCCCATTTGCGGTTGAGACGACCTTTAGCGCCAGCGCCAAGGACAGCGACGGTGCTGCACCCACGGTCAGTTGGACTTCTGACGTGGACGGCGCTCTTGGTACTGGGCTGAATATCACCAAAAGCTTTACTTCCCCAGGAATTCGTAAAATCACGGCGACCGCCACCGATGACCAGGGCGCTCAGGTCAGCACGTCCATCAGCATTAATCCCTTCAACGCCAAACCCAAAGTCTTTATCACCACGCCAAGTGCTGGTGATGTGATCTGGGCGAACAGCACCCAAGTTGATTTCTCGAGCAGTTCGATCAGCGGCGATGGACTGTTGGGTGGACTGCCGTGCGCCGACCTGACCTGGACCAGCAGCAACTCGAGCGACACCCTCGGTACGGGTTGCTCGTTTACCACCGTCTTCACCACCGTTGGCAGTCGTTTGATCGCGCTGACCGGAGTAGACGCCTTTGGCTCGAGTGCCAGCGCTTATGTGAGTGTTGTGGTGACCGCCAAACCCCTCAGCGGTCCACCGGTCGTGACCATCACCAGTCCAGTTGGCGGTAAATCGTTCCCAAATCCGAGCACGCCAATATACCTGCAATACAAAATCAACGACCCAGGCGGCACGCCCTCGAGCCTGTACCAGGTTGTTTGGAGCATCGTCAAACCCACCTCGCAAACCGTCATCACGCCGCTGGTTTGCACCATCAAACTGGTAAATTTTCCTTGTTTTAAACCCTTCGACTACGGATTTGGCAGCTCGCCAGCCAGCAATTTAACCCTGAAACTGACCGTGACCGACCCTGAAGGCTTGACAGGCTCGAGCACCGTCACCATCACCATTGGCGTTCCAGGTTAAGCCCTTAAGACTCAAAAACAGCACCGCAAAACCCTCAAGTTGCGCGGTGCTGTTCTCGAGAAGTAAACACTTCCAGCGCTCGGGTTTTCTCGAGCGAACCAGTTTTAGGAGTCAAGATGTCAAAGTTTAAAAAAATTGGAACAAACTATTTGCGCCGCAGCGCCAAACGCTTTTTGTTGGGAACGGGCTGCCGCTCACCCTTTGAGGCGGTCATGAGAGGCTCGAGAACCCTGGAACACTGGGCTGACATTCTCGATGAGGAACGCGAACTCGAGTTGCAACGCCGCAGCGAAACTGGTTTATCTAAGCTTGCTGGGTCAACACGAATCACCACCCGCATTTCGATTGATGGCTGAAAAGGAATAACCGATGGTCTTAAAATTTTTTGGTTTTGCCCTGCTGTACCTCATGTATATTGCGCTGGTGTTCGTTGGTTTGGGACTGGTCGTGAAATACGCCTATGAACTTCAGCTCGAGAATATTGCTTCGCCCGTGGTGCTGATGATCGGACTGATTATTGCTTTGATGGTTTTGATTGGCTTACCGCCCGTGCTGTTCAGCCTGAACAATGCCCGTGCCTCCGATTCGCAACAGCACGTCCTTAAAAATGCCCAGGCTGCCAGCGCCACGATTTTGGAGGTGACCGACACTGGGCTGTCCCTGGGTCATCCAGATTTGGGATTTGTCGTGCGCCTGCGCCTGCGGGTCGAACCGACAGGACAGCCAGCGTTTGAAACGGAACTCGAGATGGGTGTTTCGCGCCTTGCCGTGCCACAGATTGGACAACGGGTCAGCGTGAAATTTGATCAATCCAATCGGCACAAAGTGGTACTTGTGGGCTAAGAGCGTGTTTTCTGATAGAAGCTCGAGCCAGACTTGGCTTTAAGGCAGCCTTATGCAAACCGTGTCATCATGAGGTTGTGAATTCCAATCCGCAGGATGATCG
>JANLWR010000946.1:0-2012 GCA_031364625.1 Deinococcales bacterium
GAGAACAAGGGCGGGGTGTGGGCGCTGGTTTGTATGTGGGGAAGAGAGATCAAAAGCAGGGCGAAATCGGGTTGCGTTTTGTGTGGTTTCTCGAGCAAGAATAAACCCAACCAAAATAGAAAACCCACCCCACAAAGTCACCCCCTATGCAATAGCGACCATGCCCGAAGGTGCGTTTTATGGTCAAGAAGGGGGTCGCCGCCTGTAAAAGAATTCCTGGAATATGGTTGACTCGAGCGTACTCGGCTATTGCGGCGGGGGGTCGCCTTTGCCCCCTCCTGTTACTATCGTCAAGCAACAAACAGCAAACCGGCGGGGGTCGCCTTTGCCCCCAGTCGCTACTCGAGTATCGCAAATGGGATAAAATCGGCTGTGAAAACCTACAACCGTAAACTCATCCCTTTCGCGCAGCGAATGCGGCGTGAGATGACCAAAGCCGAGGCAAGGCTGTGGTTTGGGTTATTGCGGGATTTGACGCCTCGAGTTCGGCGGCAACGTCCTTTTGGGCGGTTTATCGCAGATTTTTATTGTGCAGCGTTGAAGGTGGTGATTGAGGTGGATGGGGCGCAGCATTTCACGCCTGAGGGTTTAATTGCCGATGCGGAACGAACGGCTTTTCTTGCTCACAAGACAGCACCTCACGGGCTGTTCGCGCTTCTCGAGGGTTTGGGCTTGCGCGTGATTCGGTTCTCGAATGCGGAGGTGCTCGGGAATCTGGAAGGTGTGGGTTCGCGTCTTCTGGAGGTGTTCAAAGCATGTGAACAAAACAGTTTTGAAATCTCGAGCCAAAAATAAACCCTCGAGAGAAATTCTCTCGAGGGTTTGCTGGTGAGAGCGGACGGGATCGAACCGCCGACCATTGCAGTGTAAGTGCAACGCTCTACCGCTGAGCTACGCTCCCAGAGGCGGTGCGTAGTGTATCACAGGTTTTGGGGGCTGCAAAGCACTTGGTTTAACGAAACAATTGAACGGTTTGTGGATCGCGCAGAATCGTTTTGAGAATGTTTGCCACGCCGCTCGAGTTTTTCTCGGTGAGGGCGGTGTTGAACATCACCACCGCGCCAATGTGCGTGTCAGGATTCCAGTACAGGTACGATCCTGCACCTGGGTCGCCGCCCGCGTGTCCAATCAAGCCGCCTTTTTTAAACGTCCAGAACAAACCTTGTGGTTGTTTTTTGGGTGCGTCGGGAAATTGAGGCTCGAGCATTGCGTTCAGGGTTTTGGTCTCGAGAATTCGCGTGCCGTTCAGTTGCCCGCCGTTCATCATGGCTGCCAAGAATTTTGCCATGTCGTTGGCACTCGAGCGCAGTTGTCCGTCGGGGTAGGTTGGGTAGCCGTAATGGGTGAGTTCTGGAAATTCTGGGTCATACGGGAAGGCAATGCTGCTCACGTCTTTAAAGTTTTGTAAAAACCAGTGGGTGTCGTTCATGCCCAAGGGTTTGAAAATGTGCTCAAAGGTGTACTCGGCAAAGTTTCCGCCCGTTTGACGCTCGAGCAGGTAGGCGGCTAAACCGATGGCGACGTTGCTGTACTCGTACTTTTCACCTGGTTTGGTTTTGGCGAAATTCAATTTCGCATCGTAACGATTGCCTGTTGGCGTGTAGTAACTCTTCAAAAAATCTTCGAGCTTGACTGCTGAATCGCCAGCTCCGTAACTTGCCTCGAGTATTTTTTTATTGTCCACCAGTCCCGAAGTGTGCGTTGCCAGGTGGCGCAGCGTGATTGTGCCCGAGGCTCGAGGGTTCTGAATTTTGAATGGCAGATACGTGTTGATGTCGGCATCCAAGTCAAGCTTGCCAGCTTCGACGAGCTGCATTAAAGCCGTTCCGGTCACGACTTTGCTGACCGATGCGATCATGAATGGCGTGTCTGCGGTAACGGCTGCTCGAGTTTTTAGGTTGCTGACGCCGTAACCTTTGCTCCAAACCATTTTGTCATCCACGACAATCGCCACCGAAAAACCTGGGTATTGCGAGGCTTGAACTTCTTTGGCAATATACGCGTCCAATTCG
>JANLWR010000976.1:0-8021 GCA_031364625.1 Deinococcales bacterium
AAGGTGATCTTGCCCGCATAAAAACCGCGTCGGCAGCCTTTGCCGTAGTGCAAATCCTGCCCGCTCGAGTTCACCACCAAAGTATTCGTGCCATCTGTCAGGGTTTGAGTACCCGTGAATTTGATCACACCGCCTTTGAACGGTTTTGTTGCGTCATCGGGCGTTAATTCGATGCTCGAGTCGCTGCTGAGTTGTTTGAGGTTTTTGATGAATTTGGATTTCTCGAGAATCGTATACTTGCCAGCGTTGGGCGTGATATCCAAACCAATGTTGGCACTGGTGTTTAACTTTTTGCCGTTCCAATTCAGGTCAAACGCCAGGGCGGTGGCGTATTTAAAACCTGCGTTCGCATCGTTGTCGTTTTTGTCCTCAAGCGAACTGCTGCCCGTGACGCTGGCGCTGTTGGTCACAGGTCCTATGGTGCTCGAGAAGGCACAAATAAATGATCTGGCGTTTTTGACAGGAATTTTGTCTAGGTCTACATCGCTTAAATCGTTTCCCGTGGCTGGCAGTTCGCATTTGGCAAGGTGTCCCGAGGGTAAGTCAAAATCGGCTTCGCCAATCACACTCGTTCCAGCGATACTGAGCATCGCGCTCGAGAGTTGATCGCTCCCTTGTTCTGCAGTGCTGGATTTAAACGCCAGGGCGTTTTCTTTGGTCAGCGTACCAATTTGAGGGTTGGAAAGTTGTTGATTGCAGCTTGCCAGAAGCACACCTATACCAATCAGAATCGCTATTTTTTGCATGATTCCTCCTTAAATATCACTTTGTCGTTACCTTAGGACCTAAAACTGAGGAGACTCTGACGGGGCTGCTCATTCTTGAAAGCTCGAGTTTTTGTAGTGGCGCGTCTGCCTTAATTTGGTGGGTAAAATTTTTGTCCAGCAGACGTTATAAAACTCGAGACACCCACCACAATAAGCTGGACGCGCCACTACGGGATTTACAATCCAATGCCTCGCAGATACTCGCGGTTTCGTCTGGCGCTTTCCTTCGGGTTGCCCGTTCCGGGCAGCACGTCTTGCTCAACCACAATCCAACCGTCATACCCCCAAGACTCGAGTTTGGCTTTGACGGCGGGGAAGTTCACATCACCATGCCCAAGTTCGCAGAACACGCCGTATTCGACGGCTTGCACACCCGTCCAACCTTCAACCCGAGATTGGGCGGCAACTTTTGGATCATGGTCTTTGAAGTGCACATGCCAGATTCGGTCTTTGTGACGTTCCAGCCCCTCGAGCGGGTCGCCGCCAGCGAAACTGTAATGCCCCGTGTCAAAGCACAAGCCCATGACGCTCGGGTCGGTTAACTCGAGAAGTTTGGCGGTCTCGGCTGGGGTTTCGATCCAGGTTGCAATGTGATGGTGAAACACGGTTCGCAAGCCCGTCTCGCGCTTGACGGCGCTAGCGACGCGGTTTGCACCCTCAGTAAAAACATCCCATTGCGCGTCGGTCATGCCCATTTTGGGTGTGATGCGTCCGGCGTTGAGGTTGCGAATGTGGTTTGGAATGTACGGGTCATTGCCGAGCACCACCAAAGCACTCGAGCCACCGACTGCCACCAGCAATCCCGCTGTCCGAACGGCTTCGGCTTCGCTCTGCGCGTGACGCGCTGGGTCATCCAAGAACACGCTGACCCACGATGCCAGCAGTTTTAACTTTCGCGCCTCGAGTTCGGCAGTCAGGGTTGCGGGGTCGGTGGGCATGAAGCCCCAATCGCCGAGTTCCGTGCCGTCGTAACCCGTCTCACTCATTTCATCGAGCAACCTCGAGTAACCGCTGCGATCACCTTCGATGCCTTCAATCACACCCCAAGAGCAGGGTGCATTCGCAATTTTTAACATGAACTTCCTCCTTGAATCTCGAGTTTTCAGTTTAACCTGTCCGAAGTCTCAAAGTTCGCGGTCTGCAATCCTGACCGCTTGAATCTCAAATTCCGTCACACTCGAGCCAAGTTTGGCTTTTAACGGCGCTATCGGACTGTAGCCTAGCGTTTCTGCGAAGGCTCGAATTTTTTGCGCCACGCCCGCCTTCACCAAACTGCCCAATTGCAATTCGTTTTTCTCGAGCAGTTTTAAAAGGCGTTTGGCAATGGTAGATTCGTCTGTCTCGAGTTGCGCCGCGATTTCGCTTGGGCTTTTACCCGCATTGTGAAGCTCGAGCGTTGCCAAGATAGGATCGGTGGCAATAGTGCGGGCGGCAACTTTGACCCGCAATTGTTGTCGCGCCAGTTCGGTGATGCCCGCACCCAGAATCAGCCCGCGTTGCTCGAGAAATTGCAAGAGCATTTCGGCATCTCGAGCGCTCCAGGTGGCAAGTTTGCCATCATCGCCAATCAAGGCTTTGACCAGTTTGTCTCGAGCCAGACCCTCGAGTTCGCTCACCCCCTCGAGTGCACGACGATCCCAGGGCGTGAGGGCATCTTTGGGCGGGTCGCAAACGTCGCAAGTACCGCACGGCGCGTCCAAACCGACTTCACCAAAATACTCGAGAATCATTTTGCGGCGGCATCGCGGTGTTTTGGCGAAACCCTCCATTTCCTCGAGCAACGTCAAACGGTGAACCCGCAGCGTCTCGAGGGCGGTCATGTCAAAACTGGGCAGTTGTTCGGAAATTGTGGCGTGAAGCATTCCGCTCGCGCTGGGCAGCAATTCCAATCCGTCTTGTTGCACCAAATGGCTTAAGATTACCCGAAATTTTGAATCTGGTAGCTCGAGGTTGCGCTCTAACGCGGCACGGCGCAAGTTGATTTCATTTTTGTCATTACGTGCGGCGTGAAGGTACGCCCAGACGCGTCGAAGCTCGAGTTCGGAGGGGATGGAATTGTTAATAAAAAAAACTTGCAGGTTGGCATCTTGGGTGTCGTACAACAGCACGCACCTCGAGGGTTTGCCGTCCCGTCCAGCACGTCCAGCCTCTTGATAATAGGCTTCGACCGTTCCTGGCAGTCGGTAGTGAATCACAAAACGCACGTTGGCTTTGTCCACGCCCATGCCGAAGGCATTGGTGGCAATCACCACCTCGAGTTTGCCGCTCATGAAGGCATCTTGCACGGCATCGCGTTCGGATGCCTCTCGAGCGCCGTGGTAATGGCTGCATTTGATGCCCATGGCGTTCACGAATGCCGAAAGCTCTTCGGCTTCTTTGCGCGTGCCCACGTAGACCAAACCTGGGCGCGGCAGCCGCTCGAGCAGCATTTGCAGAGCCTCCTTTTTGGCGCTTTCGCCTGGAACTTTGGTGACGCGGTAATTGAGGTTGGTACGGTCAAAACCCGTCACGATTCGGGTGGCATTGTTCATCTCGAGGACTTTGACGATGTCGTCTTGAACGTGCGTCGTGGCGGTGGCGGTCAGGGCGGTGACGGGCGGATTGCCAAGGTTTTTCCTGAATTCGCCGAGCGCCAAATAATCGGGTCTGAAATCGTGTCCCCAACTCGAGACACAGTGCGCCTCGTCAATCACCAACCTGGCAATCTCGAGTTTTTTGAGCGTCTCGAGTAAATTTGGGGTACGAAGGCGTTCTGGTGCGAGGTAGAGCATGGAAAGATTTTTGAGATTTTCCATAATCGCAGCTTGATCTTCAATGCTTTGACTCGAGTTGAGCATGGCTGCCGAAATTTTTTTGGCTTTTAAAGCATCGACTTGATCTTTCATTAAAGCAATCAATGGCGAGATGACAAGCGTTAAACCTGTTTGCATCACGGCTGGCAGTTGGTAGGTCAAACTTTTGCCCGCACCCGTCGGCATGACCGCCAGCACGTCTTTCAAATCGAGCGCTGCCGTCACGACCTCGAGTTGTCCCGCCCGAAAATTCGCGTGCTTGAATCGCTGTGCAAGGACACGACGGGCGTTACTGGCATTATCGAGCATGATGCCTAAGTATACGCAATTTTTTCGGGTTAGGTTTCAGAAACGAAAGCAAAAGTTTCGTTTTAAAACTTTTTTTGACAAACGAAATCTCAAACCGCTAAAATACAAGAACAAAAATCTCGAGTTTTTCTTTCATGACGAGAGAAATCCATCTCAGCAGTGGGGTTTCGTTTTCAAATTCGAATGCCTTGCATCAACAACCAAAGCCCAAATCTACAGCTTCAAAAAGGAATTCATGCAAACCATTCGACTGACAATGGGACAAGCCGTGGTGCATTTTATCGCCAATCAATACACTGAACGCGACGGACTCGAGCAGCGTTTTATCGCTGGGGTCTGGGGTATTTTTGGTCACGGCAATTTGGCAGGCATCGGGCAGGCGCTCGAGGAATACGGTAGCGATCTTAAAATGCCGCATTACCGCCCGCAAAACGAGCAAGGCATGGTGCATGTCGCGGCGGCGTTCGCAAAACATCAAAACCGTTTGCAGACCTATGCCTGCGCCGCCAGCATCGGACCCGGTTCACTCAACATGGTCACGGGCGCGGCACTGGCGACCATCAACCGCCTTCCAGTGCTGTTGCTGCCCAGCGATTATTTTGCCAATCACCTGCCCGACCCTGTGCTGCAACAAATGGAGCACCCGACTGAGCGAGACTCGAGTGCCAACGATGCTTTCAGACCCGTCTCGAGGTACTTTGACCGTATTTCACGACCCGAACAGATCATCTCGAGTTTGCTCGAGGCGTTCAGGATTCTGACCGACCCCAGCGAAACGGGCGCGGTCACGCTCAGTTTGTGCGAGGACGTACAAACCGAGGCTTACGATTACCCACTCGAGTTCTTTAAAAAGCGTGTCTGGCGGATTCGCCGCCCTGTCGCCGAACCAGAATTGATTACTCGAGCCGCCGAGTTAATTCGTGCCGCGAAAAACCCGTTGATCGTGGCGGGTGGCGGTGTGACGTACTCGGGCGCGAACGCGGAACTCGAGCAATTGGTTTCACACACGAGTATTGCGGTGTCTGAAACCCAAGCGAGCAAAGGCGTGCTGCCCTGGAATCATGCGCACAATGTGGGCGTGGTCGGTACGCTCGGCACGACTGCGGCAAACAAACTGGCTCGAGATGCAGACCTTGTGATAGCCATTGGTACACGGCTTGCCGATTTTCCGACTGCCTCAAAGAGTGCGTTTCAAAACCCGAACGTGCAATTTATCGGCATCAATGTTGGGGCAATGGATGCGCACAAGCAAAATGCCCTGCCCGTGGTGGGCGATGCCAAACGAACTTTAAAAAGTTTGCTCGAGTTGCTAAATAACCATCAAACCTCGAGTGAGTATCAAAAAAATATCACTGATCTGAAACTCGAGTGGGACAACATCGTAGACGATTTGCGTTCCGTCAAAGACCCGAACAACCTGGCGCAGTCCGAAGTCATCGGCATGGTCAACGACGTGGCGGGTGGGCATGGCGTAATGATCTGCGCGGCGGGATCAATGCCAGGGGACTTGCCCAAACTCTGGCGACCAACCGACCCAAAAAGTTACCACCTCGAGTACGGGTTTTCCTGCATGGGTTACGAAATTCCTGCCGCCATTGGCGTGAAACTTGCCGAACCAAACCGCGACGTGTTCGTAATGGTTGGCGACGGTTCGTACTTAATGATGAACTCTGAAATCGTGACCGCCGTGCAGGAAGGTTTAAAACCAATCATCATCGTCGTGGACAACCACGGCTTTCAAAGCATTCACAGCCTGCAACGCAGCCAAGGCAGCCCAACGTTTGGACTCGAGCTTCGTTACCGCGAAGAAAACAGCCGTTACGATGGTTCATTTATCCCCGTGGATTACGCCATGCACGGGCAGGCGATGGGCGCTCGAGCTTGGACGGCACACACCGAAAACGAATTTAAAAACGCGCTGCTTGAAGCCAAAAAGTCTGATCGCGTGAGCGTCATTCATGTCTTTGTTGACCCAGAAAAACGTGTCGGTGGTTTTGAAAGTTGGTGGGATGCGCCACCCGCCGAAGTCTCAGGGCAAAAGGGTGTGCAGGAGGCTCGAGCGGAATACGATGAGAACCTGAAAAAACAACGTTCGTATTTGAAAGTCACAACATGATCTGGGAATTATGTAGGAGCGCTGCTTGCGATCCCGCCCGAAGGTGCATCTTGGGATCAAGAAGCTGCGCCCTTTCTGGCAATCCCTCGAGGTTTGCAACATGAACACCAAACCCCTTGACCTCATCACCATGGGACGCTCGAGCATGGATTTGTACTCGAACCAATTGGGCGCACGGTTTGAAGACATCTCGAGTTTCGCGGCTTACGTGGGTGGCAGTCCGACCAACATTGCGGTGGGGGTCAGGCGTTTGGGACTCGAGGTTGGTTTGTTGACGGCGTTGGGTGATGATCGCAGTGGGGATTTTATCCTCAATTTTTTGGACCTTGAGGGCATCGAAACGGGCATGATTCCGCGCAAACCTGGGCATCCGACCAGCGCGGTGTTGCTGGGCATCGAGGCGAACCATAAAACGCCGCTCGTGTTTTACCGCGACAACTGCGCCGACATCGAACTGAGCATTGACGACGTGATCACCGCCAACCTCGAGCGAACAAATGCGCTCGAGATTTCTGGCACGGGTTTAGCCAAAGACCCCAGTCGGAGCGCGACCTTTTACGCCGTCGAACGCGCCAAAGCTTTGGGCAAAACCGTGTTCATGGACATTGATTTTCGTGCCAACCAGTGGCATGACCCTCGAGCTTTTGGCGTGGCGGTACGTGCGATTTTACCGATGGTGGATGTTGCCATTGGCACGGAGGAAGAAATCAATGCAGTGGGTTTGACCTCAAAAGATCAATTGAAAATCACGAACTCACAAATTCAAGCCCCCGAAATCACGGGCGATTTGAACGCCAACATCAACATGATTCTGGCTCGAGGACCAAAAGCCTTGGTGGTGAAAACGGGCGCTCGAGGGGCTGAAGTGCATTTGCAATCTGGCGAGGTCATCACCGCGCCAGGTTTTCAAGTCGAGGTCTATAACACCGTCGGCGCGGGCGATGCGTTCGGCAGCGGTTTTATTTATGGGCAACTGCAAGGCTGGGATTGGTTTAAGAGCGTGCGGCTCGGCAATGCGTGCGGCGCAATTGTCGTGTCGCGTCATGCCTGCGCCAACGCCATGCCGACCATGAATGAAATTCTCGAGCTTGTCAACGCCCAAGGTGGTTGGTAAAACTTTTAGGAGACCCATGAAACTGCACCAACGCGCCAACACAAACTCGAGCATCCTACATGAGGTCACACCCGAAAATACGGGCTGGCAGCATTTGTCGTTCAAAGTTCTCAAACTCGAGGCTGGTGAATCGTATTCTGGCGATTCCAAAGGTTGCGAAGAATTGATCGTATTTTTATCAGGCGCAGCTCGAGCCGTGGTTGGAGATCAAGAGTTTGAGATTACTGGGCGCGAAAATGTTTTTGCTGGTTTACCCACCAGCCTCTACCTGCCTCCAAACTCGAGTTACACCATCAGTGCTGTCAGTTCGCTCGAGTTCAGTGTCGGCGGTGCGCCAGCCAAGGGTTTGTACCCCATTCGTTTGTACCAGCCGCACGAGTTTCAAACCGAAATGCGCGGCGGCGCGAACGTCACCCGTCAAATCGTGCATCTCTCGCTCGAGCCAGTGCAAACTGAAAAACTTTTTGTCTTCGAGGTGTACTCGCCCAGTGGCAACTGGAGCGGATTCCCACCACACCGCCACGATGGACGCGAAGGCTCGAGTTATTTGGAAGAAACCTATTACTTTAAAGTCAGTCCAAAAAACGGTTTTGGCGTGTTTCGGATTTACACCAAAGACACCGATCTTGACGAAATCATGGTGACGAAGGATTCGGATTTGGTGCTTGTTCCCGAGGGCTATCACCCTGGCAGCACCGCCCCAGGCACGAATTTGTACTTCTTAAATTATCTGGCAGGTCCAACCAAAGATTACATTGTCAAAAACGATCCCGAATACGACTGGGTCAAAGACAATTGGACGGGCAACGCGCTCGAGTTACCTTTAAAACCTTGAACTATTCAAGTTTTGAAATATCTTAAAACTGAACCAACTGCTTCTTCTTGGAGTTTCATGCCCGATGAACGCCGCACCCAAATCATTG
>JANLWR010000031.1:0-6633 GCA_031364625.1 Deinococcales bacterium
CGCCAGTCCGGTCATGCCCAGCAAGCCACACGGTTTGGTCGAAATTAACTTCTCGCAAATCAACGACGCACACCCCACCTCGAGCGCCAAAAACGTAAGCTCGAGCCTGCAAAATCGCAACTTGAGCGACAATGGCGGCGGCATTGACCTGAAACTCCAGAGCACCGACGCGTTTACCTTTAATTCTGGGGTCAACCGCCAAGATGGTTTTCGTTACCTGAGTGCCACCTTCAAAGTTCGCAATGCGGACAGCACAGGCACACTGTACGGAACACCCCGCAACAATCTTAGTTTCGTGGCGGTCAGCACGCCCAGCACGATTGGCGGCAGTGCCATCTCGAGATTACTGAAATTTGATGGTAGCCCAGCCGACCCGAGCGTTGCGCCATTGATTCGTCCGACCCACGAAATGACGCTCGACAAATTTGCTTTCGTGCCGGTAACCCGTACTGGTGGCGAAGATTTTCAAGCTTTTTCTGAATCCGAAATTGCCAAATTCCAACCAGGTGGTACAAATGCAATACCGGGTGTGACCAGCGTCTTTGGTTACGGTTTTGTGACCCGCACGATTGGCGAAACCACCAACCGCACGATGCCCGCAGCGCCGTTTCGACTTGACGAATACGACGGAGTCGTGACTTTTGCCGTGCGCGTACCCTTGCAGGGCAACCCGAACGGGGCAAGCAAAGACCCGTTTAGCTTTTCAATGGTGTTTGAAGTGATGGACGACGACCAAACCACCGTCACCCAGAGTCTCGAGGAGCAAGCTGATCCTACCAACGTGTTGGTTCGGTCAGCAATGTTAAACAATGCCCCGATCAAAACGCTACCAGGCAGCGCTTACACTGGCACGCCGGTCTGCCAGATTCGTACCGCCGGCACAACCGCCAACCCGCTTGCGTTCATGGTCAACTCGAGCAGCCTTAGAAATGCACCAGAATTTACCAATCAGATGTTCGTAGGCGCTGGGGGCAACGTCAACGTCGATTTTATTCAACCCATGAACGCCGCCAACCAGCGTACTTTTACGGTGAACGGTTCGATGACCGGTTTAAAAACAGGAATATACACTGGTGCTGGCACGAGTTTCCTCAGTTTCGTACCGTCCAACACCTCGAGCGCCGCTTTTCCAGCGAATGAAGAAATTGAAGTCACACTGACCAACGGACTGAGCGACCTGACAGGAGTCAATTTTTGCCCAAGCCAAACATTTAAGTACCGCACAGCCGTCACCGTCCCGAGCGCAGCAACTTTTTTGAACACCAGTTCGATTGATGTTGGCAGTTACCCAAGTGCAGTGGTCTCAAGCGACCTGAACAATGACGGTAAAATGGATTTAATCACTGCAAATGTTGATTCCGATACCATTGTTGTGACTTTGGGCAACGGCGACGGGACTTTTCAAGCTGGAATTGCTACAGGCGTGGGATCTTTTCCAGACTCGCTGGTGGCTGCCGATTTCAACCATGACCACAACATTGATCTTGTGACCACCCACGGAGGGTCTAACAACATCACTGTTTTGTCAGGCAATGGTGCTGGAGGATTTGGATCAAAGACCAATATCGGATTCTCGACACTGAATGAACTTGATCCAAATTCTGCAACAGTTACAGACCTTAACGGCGACGGCATTCTTGATATTATTACAGCCAACAGTACCATTAGTGGCACAAACACTAGTTCAATCTCGGTTTTTTTAGGAAAAGGTGATGGTAGTTTTAAAGCCAGTATTCCAAAAATATTTTCTACACCCCACTCTTTTACCTCAATAAGCAGCAACGACTTAAACAACGATGGAAAAATGGATGTCATCATTAACGAGAATTCCGACGCCACAACGACGCAGCTACCAATACTTCTCGGCAACGGAGATGGAAGTTTTCAAGAATCAACCTTCACGAATGTACGCACGAAATCATACGCCCTTACCACCGGCGACATGAACAACGACGGAAAAATAGATTTGATCACCGCCCACGCAAACAACAGCGCCAGCGAAATCGGCATTTCTCTTGGTAACGGAGATGGCAGTTTTCAAACGCCCAGTTACAACGTCGCTGGTTACAATCCTTCCCAAGTGATTACCGCAGACCTGAACGGCGATGGCAAACTTGACATTGCCAGCGCCGACAGCGACGAACCAGGAATCTCGGTGTTGCTGGGAAACGGTGACGGCACAATCTTAAATAATTATGAACTGGCAGTTGGCACAAACCCCAATTCTTTGACCGCCGCAGACCTGAACGGTGACGGAAAATTGGATTTGGCAAGCACCAATGCGTTGCTGAATACGGTCACGGTTTTGCTTCAGTAATAAAGTCTCGAGCAAGCTGACAACTGTCAAAGCACTGGCTCGAGCTTCTTGATAGCCAACTCGAGCCACGCGTTTGATTCGACACCAGGAGATTTTAGTTATGTTTAAACATATCGCCATCAACAGCAAATGCTCGGAAAACAGTGGTTCATATCAAAAACCAGGGCTTGAAAATCTCGAGCATTGGAAAGCCTTGACCCTGGCGCAACACCAACCATGTTGCAACGTGAGCAATACAGAACAGCTCGAGATTTCGGCAGCGTATCGCTGCACCACAGAAATTCCTCGAGAAGCCCCAAAAGAAACCTATTCAAACCAAACTCGAGCCAACTTGAAGAACTTGCTTCAATCGTTGAAATTAAAATTCTCGAGCTTGCCACAAACCATCAGGAGAACCCCATGAGCCGACGCGAAGCCGTTCAACGCCCGCAAAACACACCCGAAGAAACCACGCTTCCCGCGCCCTCGAGTCCCGCCAACGCACCAGCATTTCAGAATGCAGATTTTAATTTTGGCAACATCAGGGTTTTCCCAGAAGCCCAAACGGGCGCTCGAGAAACCATGCCATTTGGTATGCCACGCTCGTTAGATATGGTTGCACACGAGGCGGCACATGTTCAACAACAGAACTTTGAACCTGACCCCACGCGTCGCAAACCTCGAGCCGAATAGATTGAGCACCACACCGTCCATTTGGCGTAGATTGACACTCTGGCGCATCCCACGTAACATGAAGACTGAAAGGCGTTGACGGGGACAGTACCTTTTTGCACGTCTATAGCGAGTTGCGGATGGTGAAAGCGCAACGACACGACAAAAAGCGAAGATCACCCCCGAGCCGCACTCCGAAATCGAGTATTGGAAACCGAGATTCTCGAGAGTAGACAGTGACGGACGCACCCGTAACCGTGCAAGCGTGTAAACGCATGAGGCTCGAGATTTTCGGGCGAAGTTGGGTGGTAACGCGCTGAAAATTGCGCCCCAACACGAGATTTTTTCGTGTTGGGCTTTTTGTTATTCAGCAAATTTCTTAAAGGCGCTGTAGATTGGAATTTATGAAACTTAGATCGCTAACACTAAGAAACTTTCGATGCTTTGAAAATTTTGTTGTCAATTTTCATCCCCAACTCAATGTTTTTGTTTCAGAAAATGGCGGGGGTAAAACAACTGTATTAGAAGCTGTTAATATTTCTTGTAGTAGATTAGCAACAAAATTAATCCGCAGAGATGGTAAGTTAATTACTAATAATGATTTTTATATCAATAAATTTAATAAACCTTCAGTTGCATCTGCTATAGCCCTACAAATACTATTTGAAAATAAACCGTTCTCAATGATAAATATCAAAGGTAATGATAAAAGACTCCGAAAAAGCTTTAAAAGTATCGATTTAGATACAAATCTTGAACATTCTTTTAATTACGTTATTGATAATCTTATTAAATCTGAAAATGAAAATTCTAAGTATACCTTACCTTTAATTCGATACTATGGTACAAATCGCGTTTTCCTAGAAGAAGTTGCAAGAAGAACCGATTTTCGCAAAAAATTTACGAGATTTGAAGCGTTTGAAGGAGCTTTTGGAGCTGCAAGTAATTTTCGAGCAATTTATGAGAGATTTGATTTTTATGAACGACTGGAAAATGCAGAAATAAAGGAACATAAAGATTTAAATTATGAACTACCTGATTTACTAGCTGTTCGTGAAGCCGTCAGAAACATGCTTCCAGGATTTGAAAATCCAAGAACAAAACTCAGACCTCTACAGTTTGTGATAGATCAAAAACTAGAAAATGGACAAATTCAAACATTACGACTATCACAATTGAGTGATGGTTTTCGCACAATGCTTGCATTAACGATAGATTTAGCTTTACGCATGTCACAAGCAAATCCATTCTCAGAAACTGGATTGAATCCGCTACATCAAGAAGCGATCATTATTATTGATGAAATTGATCTGCATTTACACCCTATTTGGCAACAACGAATTCTTGATGATTTAAGGAGAACTTTTCCTCAAACTCAATTTATTGTAAGCACTCATAGTCCTCAAGTTTTGAGCACAGTTGCAGCAGAGTCAATAAGGGTTATTGATAATGGTAAAGTCTATATACCATCAGGAACAGAAGGTGCGGAGTCAAATCGTATCTTAAAACGTATTTTCCAAGTTGATCCTCGACCTCAAAATAATTTTGCAACCCAACAACTTACAGAATATTTGCGCTTAGTGTATGAAAATAATTGGGATTCTGTTCAAGCTCAAAATTTACGCAAAATCTTAAATGAAAGATACAACGGTGATGAACCAGCATTAGATGAAGCTGATCTTTATATAGAAAATCGTATTTGGGAGCAGGATCAGTGAAGAAAATCTTTAAAAATCAGTTAGAACCAAGAGAATTATTAAATTTCAGAGAAGGTAATCCGAATGGCAACTGGGATCAGCTTAAGGATAACAGAGATGTGTATTCGTCTTGCAAAAATCAGATTTTCATTGACCAATTTTATTTATGCGCTTATTGCGAATGCAAAATCATTGTTTCAGACCCTCTGACTACTCGTATTGAGCATTTCCATCCGAAATCAGATTCAACTGATCTGACAAAGAATTGGGCATTAGTCTGGGACAATTTGATAGGAGTTTGCAACGGCGGTGATCGTCCAGGTCTATCAAATTATGAAGCACCACTACCTCAAAATCTGAGTTGTGATGCCCACAAAGCTCACATGGACAATCTGGGTAAGTTGGAAAAAAACTGTGAAGGTTGGATTTTAAATCCGATTTACCTTATGAATTTTCCATGTGTATTCAAAATTAATTTTGAGAATGGCTGCCTTTCTGCAAATGAATCAGTTTGTGGAACTTTAAATTTTCAAGAAAATCGATTTAAAACAGCTAAGGAATTGGTTGAAAATACCATAATTGTCTTAAATTTAAATTGTGATCGCCTAGTCAAAAAGAGAGTAGTGGTACTTCGAGAAATTGAACGAAATATAAAAAAATGGCGGACGAGTAATCAAAACGTAAGTCAAAATTTAGTCAGTCTTTATTTTGGTTACCAATGGAGACCTTTTTTTACGACAATCAGATTACGTCTCGGGAATTTCGCAGAAGAATATCTGAAAAGTATCAACTTTCAAGGTTAAAGAATTACTAGAATTTAAAATCTAGCGAGGAGTTATTCAATGAAATTCCAAGAAATCAGTCCGCAACCCAATTACAAAGAAGTCGAAGCCAAAGTGCTCGAGTTCTGGAAATCGAATAACATCTTCGCACAATCTGAAGCCAAAGCCGCACCCAAAGGCGAGTTTGTGTTTTACGAAGGTCCTCCAACCGCCAACGGTCAACCTGCCATGCACCATGTGTTAGCTCGAGCTTTCAAGGATTTATTCCCGCGTTACAAATCCATGCAGGGTTTTCATGTCACGCGCAAGGGTGGTTGGGACACGCACGGTTTGCCTGTCGAAATCGCGGTCGAGAAAAAACTTGGGCTTTCGGGACGCAATCACGGCGCAACTCGAGCGGAAATGGAAGAGTTCAACAAACTCTGCCGCGAGAGCGTGTTCGCCAACATTCAGGACTGGAACACGTTTACCGAACGCATGGGGTACTGGGTTGACCTCGAGCATCCTTATGTGACGTATCACAATGATTATATTGAATCGGTTTGGAATCTTTTGAAGCGTTTGTGGCAAAAGGGTTTGGTCGAACGGGATTACAAGGTTGTGCCTGTCTCGCCACGCATCGGTACGACGTTAAGTGCGAACGAAATCGCGGACGGCTACCGTGATGTCAACGACCCGAGCGTGTACGTGAGACTACCGATCAAACTTGGCACAATGCCTGAAAAGTTTAAAGCAGAACTCGAGCGTCAAAACGTCAATCTGGAAAACCTCGAGAATCCAGCGCTGGTGGTTTGGACAACCACACCTTGGACGCTGCCAAGCAACACGTTAGCGGCTGTGAATGCAAATCTCGAGTATGTGCTGGCACTTTCTCCGCAAGGGCATGTGATCGTCGCTGCGGGTGCTCATCACGAGCTCGGCGATGGTTTACACCCCCACCGATCGCGCGATCACGGAGGACGATCGGGTCTGCCCGAACACGCCGTACGGCACCAGCAAGCTCGCACAGGAAATGGTCGTCCGCCGCGCGTGGGAAGACGACGGCATTCCGGGGCTGATCGCACGGGCGTTCAATCACACCGGTCCGCGGCAGTCAGATGCGTTCGTCGCGCCCAGTCTCGCGCGGCAAATCGCGCTGATCGAGGCAGGGCGGCTGCCGCCGGCGCTGGCCGTCGGCAACCTGGAA
>JANLWR010000061.1:0-4442 GCA_031364625.1 Deinococcales bacterium
CGATCAGGCGCTTGACAAGTTCAAAACAGAATTGATGGGCTTCGACAAGAAGTAAACCCGACCAGACCAGGTGGAAGGAAAAAGCACATGACTTTGACCTTTCACCTGAAAACTCGAGATCACAGCTTAAGTTGCTCGAGCCACACCGCCCTGTAAAGTTGCAACCAAGGACTCGAGGTTTATGGCGCAATCAATCACATTAAGTTTCAAAGGGGCGCGTAATCCTCATACCTTGCGGCGTTGGTTGGTTGCCAGCTTGTTTGTCATACCGTTCGGTTTGGTGTACATCGTTTTCTTGATTTACCCAACCTTTCGGGTCTTTCAGCTTAGTTTTACCAACTCTGATATTGCGGGGGTTGGAAGTTATATCGGAGGCGCAAATTACGCTAAACTGGTGAGCGACCCTAATTTTTGGAGTTCTTTGTGGCACACGGTTTATTTTATTTTGCTGACCGTTGTTCCCAACACCATGCTGGGTTTTATTTTTGCCTTAATGGTGGTGCGTTTAAAACGCTTGCGCAACCTGGTCATGGCGGCTTTTTTTCTGCCGAATATGCTGCCGGTGGGTGTGGTCACTGGCATCTGGCTTTGGATTTTGAATTCTAATTTTGGTATTTTCAACACCGTTTTTCACACCTCAGTCGCCTGGTTTCAAGACCCCAACCTTGCCATGCCCGCCGTGGCGTTTATTACGGTCTGGTGGACGGTTGGTTTTAACATGCTTTTGTTTGTCGCCGCGATTCAAAACATTCCCAGAGAGTATTACGAAGCAGCATCCCTAGACGGTGCTGACGGTGGACAAATGTTTCGTTATATCACTTGGCCCTCGGTCTGGCCCGTCACCAGCCTGGTATTGGTACTGCAATTGATTGCCCAGTTTAAGATTTTTGACCAGGTTTACCTGCTGACCAACGGTGGACCTTACGACACGACCAAAGTTTTGTTGTTGCAGCTTTACCAAGAGGCATTTCAAAAACAAAACGGCGGTTACGCCTCGGCGATAGCGGTGGTCTTGTTGCTGGTAATTGTGGTCGCCTCGCTCATTCAAAACAAATTACTCGGCAGCTCGAGGTCAACGTGAAACAAAAATTGACTGCCATGCTTGGCATTTCTGGAACGCTCTTAACACTGCTTTTTGCCCTTTTTTGGTTTTTCCCGTTGTACTGGATGTTGGTCACGTCCTTAAAAGAAGAAACCCAAACCATCGCCCAGGTCCCCACCTGGATTCCTCAACCGTTTGATTTTACGGCGTACTCTTATGTGCTGACCAACAGCCCAATCTTGCGTTGGTACGTCAACAGCGCCGTGACATCGCTGCTGATTACCTTTTT
Organism: Deinococcales bacterium; assembly: GCA_031364625.1. Lineage (GTDB taxonomy): Bacteria > Deinococcota > Deinococci > Deinococcales > JAAFIG01 > JANXTZ01. Next base: position 1,332 of record JANLWR010000061.1, read on the forward strand.
TGTTTTGCTGTTTGCCATGCTCTGCGCTTACGCGGTTTCACAACTCGAGTTTCCTGGCAAGAAATGGTTTTTCTGGTTTGTGCTGGCAGGTTTTATGATCCCGTTTCAAGCCAGCATCATTCCGCTGTTTATGTTCATGAATCGCCTTGGACTGGTCAATTCTTACGCGGGTGTGGTGCTGCCGCAATTGGCTGCGCCGGTGGCGGTGGTGATTTATAAACAATTTTTTGATCAAGTCCCTCGAGAAATCGGTGATGCCGCCAGGATTGACGGCGCGAGCGAATTTCAGGTGTTGTTCGGCATGTACTTGCCGCTCAATTGGGGCATCACCAGGGCGCTGGCAATCATCACGTTCATTTCGGCTTGGAACAATTTCTTCTGGCCCTTTTTGATCATGTCCGCCACGCCAATGCTGACCATTCCTGTTGGCATTACCCAAGTGCAAAGTTCTTACGGTGTGGCTTACGCCAAGTCGATGGCGACCGCCGTGCTTGCCGCCCTGCCAACCGTCGCCGCCTATTTGATCTTCCAACGGCGTGTTACCGAGGGTGTGATGGCAACGGTTGGTTTGAAATAAACTCGAGGTACAGATTTAAAATCGACCATTCAAATCACGTATTCTCAGAACAGGCAATCACAAGTGGGCTTCTTGGGCAAATCATAATGATGCTCGAGGTGTAAAACGTTTTTAAATTTCAAACCCAGATCAATTTTATCAACAGACAACCGCAAAGTCGCAATCCAATGCACCAAACAATGATTTGATGCCTTACCGTTGCAAGGGTGCAGCAAGCAGCACCCCTACCAAACACGATTTTTCGTAGGGGCGCTGCTTGCTGCGCCCGCCAGAATACGGGTGCTTTTGTAAAAAACAGGGAATGTTCGGACTTTGCGATTACCCTGATTTTATTAAGCTCCAGACTTCAGTCGTTCGTTCACCAACGTCTTCGAGTTTTAGTTTTTAAGAGGAGGATTTTCAGTGCCACACCAAGCCAAGGTTTCTTTGGACACCAATCGTGTGATTGGTCAAATTTCGCCACTTTTGTTCAGCGGTTTTGCCGAGCACATGGGACGCTGCATTTACGAAGGCATTTACGACCCAGGATCAAAGCACGCCGACGCTCGAGGGTTTCGCACGGATGTGATCGAGGCACTTAAAGCACTGAATTTCAGGTCAATTCGTTACCCTGGCGGCAATTTTGTCAGCGGGTACAAATGGCTCGACGGCATCGGCGCAAAAGAAAACCGCCCAACGCGCCGCGAACTGGCGTGGCGCTCGATTGAAACCAATCAGTTTGGCACGGACGATTTTATGGCATTCTGCCGCGACGTTGGCACTGCGCCCATGATGGCGGTCAACCTTGGCACGGGCGGCATTCAGGAAGCAGCCGATCTGGTCGAATACTGTAACTCGAGCACTGGCACGTATTACGCCGACCTTCGCGCGAAAAATGGCTCGAGTGATCCGTACAATGTGCGGTACTGGTGCTTGGGCAACGAGATGGATGGTCCGTGGCAGATCGGGCACTTAAGTGCGTCCGAATACGGCGCAAAAGCCAAAGAGGCAGCCAAATTGATGCGCACCGTCGATCAGAACCTCGAGTTGATCTTGTGTGGTTCTTCGAGCACCTTCATGCCGACCTTCCCAGAATGGGATCGGGTGACGCTCGAGACTTGCTGGGACGACGTGGATTATTTATCCTTGCATTATTATGCCGACAATAAAACCGATGACACCGCCAGTTTCCTGTCCATGAGCGCCCAGTTTGAAAGCCAGCTTGATACCTTGGCGGCAACGTGCCGTTACGTCAAAGCCAAGCGGCGTTCCAAGCACGACGTTTATCTTTCTTGGGACGAGTGGAACGTCTGGTACCGCGCCACCGACGGCGACGGAAAATGGGAAAGTGCGCCCCACATTCTCGAGGAAGTCTACAACCTCGAGGACGCGTTGGTGGTGGCGCAGTGGTTGTCGGTGTTCTTGCGCAAAGCCGATGTCTTAAAAATTGCCTGCATCGCCCAGATTGTCAACGTGATTGCGCCAATCATGACCAACAAAAACGGCATGTTCAAACAAAGTATTTTTTATCCGCTCGAGCTTTTTAGCCGTCACGCCTCAGGGGTTTCACTGGATGCGCACGTGCAAGTCCCAAACCACGAGACCAAACGTTTTGGCGAAATGCCACTGCTTGACGTTTCCGCCAGTTTCGACGAGGCAAACTCGAGCGGCGCTGCATTTTTGGTCAACCGCAGCTTAACTGAATCGCTCGAGACTGAAATTTCTTGGCAAGGCACACCAGCAAGCACCGTGACTGGCGCGTGGCAGGTCACCGGCAATGATCCAAAAGCCGCCAACAGTTTTGAAAAACCTGATACGGTTGTTGCTCACGCGCTTTCGGGCGTCAGCATCAAAGACGCGAAAATCAGCATCAGTTTGCCGCCAATGTCATTCACAACCATCACCGTTGGGCATTGATGCTCGAGCATTTCCGTTAGGATGTACGCATGTCAAATGAACGTTATACAATTGGGGTCGATTTCGGCACGCTTTCAGGTCGTGCCGTGGTCGTTCGGGTCAGTGACGGCACAGAACTTGGAAATGCAGTCTTTGATTATCCTCACGGCGTCATGGATGACACCCTGTCCTCGAGCGGGGCAAAACTTCCACCAGAATGGGCGTTGCAAAACCCGCAAGATTATCTCGAGGTTTTCAAACACACGATTCCCCAAGCCATACAAAACAGTGGCATTGAGGCATCAGATGTGATTGGCATCGGGATTGATTTTACGGCTTGCACGGTGCTGCCCGTTCAATCTGACGGCACGCCATTGTGTTTTCTGGCGGAACACCGCAAGAATCCTCATGCCTTCGTCAAACTCTGGAAACACCACGCCGCGCAGCCTCACGCCGACCGCATCAACGCCCTCGCCAGAGCCAGAAATGAAACTTGGATGCCGCGTTACGGTGGCAAAATCTCGAGCGAATGGATGCTGGCAAAAGCACTTCAAATACTCGAGGAAGCCCCCGAAATTTATGCGGCGGCAGACCGGATTCTCGAGGCTGCGGATTGGGTGATCTGGCAACTTTCAGATGTTGAAACTTGCAACACCTGC